>CALMAD010000167.1 GCA_937859105.1 uncultured Propionibacteriaceae bacterium | reverse complement strand
CGCCGTCGCCGGGATCGGGGTGGGCGTCGGGGTCGGCTGGGCGGTCGTCGGCGGTGGGGCGGACGGGGTCGACGGGCCCGTCGAACCGGACGCCGTCGGCGTCGGCTCGGACGCCTGCGGCCCCGTCACGCGGAAGCCCCTTGCGGTCGAGGTGAACCCGTTGCCGGACGTCCGGTTCGTGCAGCGGACGCCGCCGGCCGCGGTCGCCGTGCACGAGACGTCGCCGAACCGCAGCGTGGAGCCCTGCGGCAGGACCGCGGCGCGGAGCCCGCCCAGGTCGAGCGTGGGCGTCCCGTACTGCCGCTGCCAGGGTTGATCGGTGACGGCGGCGGGGTCGAGGCGGGACGCCGCGCAGGCGTAGGAGAAGCGGGCGGCGAGCGTCCCCTGGAGAATGTCGCCGCTCGCGGCGTCCGGGCAGGCCTGGGCGACGGGCGGCAGGGCCGAGGCGGGGGCGTCCCGGTGCGGGTCGCAGATGACGGAGCCGTCGCGCAGCAGGCACCGCGCCTTGCCGCCGGCGGTGACGAACCCGGCGGAGGCGACGCCCTGCACGACGAACTGGGTGGCGGAGAGGCGGGCGGACGGCGTCCGGGTGGCCCGGGGCGTGGCGCCCGACATCGTGGGGACGGTCGGCGCCGGGGAGTTCGTCGCCGTCGGCTGGCCCACCCACGGCGCCGGCTCGGGCACGGCGCGGTGGCCGATCGGGCCGAGCGCCTGCCACACCAGGACGCCGACGACGGCCACCGTCAGCGCGACGACCGCGAGGCCGACGCGCAGCCGGCGCAGGTGTTCGCTCCGGCGGACGACCCGTTCGGCCAGGTCGTCGGGAAGGTCGGGCCCCCTGACCGCGCGCAACTCCTCGCGGAGGCGGGTTTCGTTGAACGCGTTCATGCTGTGCTCCATGCTCCGTTGACCGGCGGGCCGGTCAGGTTCCGCCTCATGCGGGCCAGCGCCCGCGAGCAGGTGGACTTCACCGTGCCCACCGAGACGCCGAGGTCGCGGGCCACGTCGGCCTCCGACAGGTCGGCGTAGAACCGCAGCACGACCACCGCGCGCTCCCGCGGCGTCAGGGCGGCCAACTGCCGAGCGATGTCGTCGCGCGCCTCGACCGCCTCGTACCCCCGCTGCCCGGACGCCGCGGCCCGCTCGGGCGCCTCGTCGGGTGACTCGAACCGCCGCCGGCGCCACCAGTCGGTGCACTGGTTCGCCATCACCTTCCGGGTGAACGCCAGCGCCCTTCCGGGAGCGATCCGGCCCCAGTTCAGGTACGTCTTCACCAGCGCCTCCTGGACGAGATCGTCCACGCTGCTCGCGCGCCCCGTCAGGAGGTAGCCGTACCGGGACAACGCCGCCCGGTTCTCCTCGACGAACGCGGAGAACTCGGCCTGAACGTCTTCCCGGGTGGGCACACTTCATTAACGCGTCGCCGGGGTCAAAGGTTGAGCGCGCGGCGTCCGATCTTTGGGGACGCGGCGTCCCGCTCGGTGGGCGGCGGATCCGAGCGCCCAAGTGCCTGCCCGGGCGCGCCCCGCGGGCGACGCGACGGAGGCGTCCGTCGGGGTGTGGCGCGGCCGGCCGCGGCCGCGGTTGACTGAGGGATGGTGCAGCGCGCCCGTCCGCTAGGCAATACTGCGGTCATGCCCAGGACCGCCCAGCACACCGTGCTCGCCACGACCGACAGTTCGGCCTTCCGCTCGGTGCGGGAGCAGTCGACGACGCGCGAGGAGCGGTACCAACTCGGCCGGGATCTGCGCAACATCGTGCCCGTCAAGACGCTCGGCCGGTGGAAGGCCACCTCGCACCGCACCGACCCCGTGACGCTCATCGAGCAGTCACACGTGGGGCGGGTGCCCGAGCTGATCGCCGTCCGGGTGGGGCGGATGGCGTCATCCCCGTACGGGTTCTTACGCGGGGCGGCGGTCGTCCAAGCGGCGGACTCGGCGTTTCTCCCGTCGACCGGCATCATGCCGGTCGTCTGCGGCGACAGCCACCTCGGCAACTTCGGCTTCTACCGCTCGCCCGAGGGCGAGCAGGTGATCGACCTCAACGACTTCGACGAGGCGCATCCGGGCTCGTGGGAGTGGGATCTTCGGCGGCTGACGGCGTCCGTGTACGTGGCGGGCCGCGAGAACGGCTACAGCGAGGACGACTGCGCGGACGCCGTCCGGACGTGCGTGCACGCCTACCGCGACGAGATGGTGTACCTCGCCGAGCAGCCGCTGTTCGCGCGCTCGTTCAACCGGCTGGACACCGACCGCATCCGGGAGACCGTCACCGAGAAGGGGCTCCGCGCGGAGATGAAGCGGGCGCTGAAGGCCGCCCGGAAGCGGACGTCCGACCGCGCGCTCCCGAAGTTCACCGATGAAATCGAGGGAAAGCGGAAGATCGTGGAGGATCCTCCGCTCATCACGCGCCTGCCGGAGGCCGAATACGAGGCCGTCGCGGCGTCCCTGGATGGTTACCTAGACACCCTCGCCCCGCACTGGAAGACGGTCGTCGGGGGCTACACCCTGGTGGACATCGCGCACAAGGTCGTCGGCGTCGGGTCGGTCGGGCTACGGGCGTACGTCGCGCTGCTCGAGGGGAGCTCGCCCGACGACGTCCTGTTCCTGCAACTGAAGCAGGCGCGGCGGTCGGTGCTGGCGCGATTCGTGCACGGCGAGCACGCGCTGCACGACCACCAGGGGCACCGGGTCGTGGAGTACCAGCAGGCGCTGCAGACCGTGTCGGATCCGCTGCTCGGCTGGACGTCGATCACCCTGCCGCAGGGCGCCGAGCTGCTGGGCCTCGACGGGCAGGTGAGCACGGAGCCGGTGACGATGGACTTCTACGTGCGGCAGTTCCGCAACATGAAGGGGACCGTGCCGCTGGACTCGATCAACGCCCAGGGCCTCACCGACTACGCGGGGATCGTCGGGCATCTGCTCGCGAAGGGGCACGCGCGGACGTCCGGGGCGTCCATGGTCGCCGGCTACCTCGGCAAGGCCAACGCCGCAGCGGACGCCTTCGCGCACTTCGCCCGGCTCTACGCCGACCAGACCGAGGCCGATCACGCCGAGTTCGTGGACGCCGCCCGGTCCGGACGCCTCCCCATCGAGCCGTCCGCCCTGGAGAACATGGGTTCCGCGTTTCGCCCGGGGGGATAAGCCGGAGTGGTCTGCGTCTGCGGGCCGGACCGTCATCCGACGGGCGCTCCCTCCACGGCGCCCCCCACGGACGCTCCCCCGCGCACAGGCCGTCCGCCCACGGACGTTCCCCTCGCGCACAGGCCGTCCACCCACGGCCCCCTCACGCAGGGCCCTCACTCACACGCGGCCCCTCACACGCGGGCCCGTCCCCCACGCCACGGGCCCGCGAAGCTGTGCGCACTCGATCCCGGCCGATCCAGTGAGAACAGTGTCATCGCGCATCCATTGCGCACCCGTTCGCGGACGCCGCGTCCGGCGACCGGCGCCGGCGGCGTCCAAGACGAACGTCCGGCCGCTGTGGTTTGCCCACGGGGTGTGAGCAAGCCACAGCGCCGGGCACACGAACCCCGTCGCCAGCGCGCGACGGCATCCACCCCAC
>CALMAD010000166.1 GCA_937859105.1 uncultured Propionibacteriaceae bacterium | reverse complement strand
GCGGCTCGCGCCCGGCGAGCCGCCGCGCGTGCTGGTCGTCTTCGGCGGCACCGACCCGTACGAGGGCGCGCCGGTGCTCGTCCCGATGCTGCTGGACGCCGACGTCCCGGTCGAGGTGCTCGCCATCGCCGCCCGCCCCGAGGTCGCCGCGCACCTCGACGGGCTGGAGCGCGCCGCGGGCCAGACCGTCACCGTGCTGCCGCCGACCGACGACCTGCCCGGCGTGGCGGCGTCCTGCGACGCGGTGGTCAGCGCGTCCGGCACGAGCGTGTGGGAGATGCTGTGCCTCGGCCTGCCGCTCGGCCTCGTCTGCGTCACCGAGAACCAGGTGCTGGGCTACCGCGAGGCCACGCGCGAGCTCTGCCTGCCGGTGGGGCAGTTGGGCCCCCTGCGCGCGGACGCCGCCGCCCGCCGCGCGGGCGTCGCCGAGCTGCGCCGGCTGCTCACCGACGCCGGGTTGCGGGAGCGCCTGGCCGCACGGGGGCGCGCGCTCGTCGACGGCCGCGGCCGCGAGCGGGTGGCGGACGCCGTGGAGCGGCTCGCCCTGCGCTAGCTTGAGCGCATGCGCACGCGTGTGGTGATCCAGTCGCGGTTGTCGTCGTCCCGGCTGCCCGGGAAGGCCCTGATGAACGTGGCGGGGATGCCGCTGATCGAGCTGGTCGCGCGGCGGGCGTCCCGCACGGGGTACGAGGTGATCGTGGCCACGTCGGTCGAGCCGTACGACGACCGCATCGCGACCCACCTGGAGCGCGTCGGCATCCCGGTGATGCGCGGCTCGCTGGACGACGTGCTGGGCCGGTTCGTCGAGGCCACCGCCGACCTGGCCCCCGGCGACCGGGTGGTGCGGCTCACCGGCGACAATCCGGTGGCCGACGCCGCCCTCGTCGACGAGCTGATCGACGCCGTGGTCGCCGACGGGCACACGTACGGCCGCATCGACACCGAGCGGGTGGCCGAGGGCATCAGCGCCGAGGTCTTCACCGCCGAGGCCCTCCGTGAGGCCGGCGAACAGGCCTACCTCCCGTACGATCGCGAACACGTGACGCCGTGGCTGCGTCGCGAGCTCGGCGAGTTGCTGTTCGCGCCCGCCGACAACCCCGGGGACCCCGTCGCCTACCGCTGCACGACCGACTGCCTCAACGACTACGACCGCATCAGCCGCCTGTTCGACGACGAGCCCGACCCGGTCGGCGTCCCGTGGTCGCGGCTGGTCGCGAAGCTGAAGAACGCCGTGGACGCCCTGGGCCCCATGGCGCGCCGCGCCGACCGGCCCGGGCCGCGGCTCACCGAGGTCGTGCTCGGCACCCGGCGCGTCGGCTACACGGGCCACAGCGAGACGCGGGACGGCTCGGTGGTGCGCGACGTCTTCGCCGAGGCCGTGAACCGCGGCGTCAGCCACGTGGTCGCCGCCGGCCCGCGCGACACCGAGGTCGTCCGGCAGGGCACGCTGCCCGCGCTGCAGCAACGGCTCGGGACCATCGTCCGGCTGCCCGTGCTCGCCCACGACGCGACGCCGCGGCACCTCATCACCCAGGTCCGGGCGGCCGTCGAGCGGGCGTTCGCCGACGTCGGCCAGCGCAAGCTCGCGGGCGCCGTGTTCTCGTCGGTCGACGACGCCTTCGCCGGCGCCGGTGCCACCTGGAAGCGCCTGTCCGACTACAAGCTGGCCGGCTCGGTCACCGAGATCGGCGTCAGCCTGCGCGACACGCAGGAGGTCGCGATCCTGGACCAGTTGCTCGGGCTCGACCTGGTGATCGTCCCCCTGGGCCGCGACGACCGGTTCCTGGCGCAGGCCATCGCCGACCGCCTCGACGACCTGGCCGCGCAGGGCGTCACGATCCTGGCCAGCGTCGGCGACGCGACCGCCGGGGCCGCCCTGGCCGCGCTGCGCGTGCCGTGGATCGACGCGGTGATCGTGGACGCGGCGACCGCCGACGACCTGGATGGCGTGCTCGACGCGGCGGCCGATCGCTAGGCTGGCGTCCATGACGTTCCGGCTCGTGGTCCTCGTCTCGGGCTCGGGCACCCTCTTGCAGGCGTTGCTGGACGCGCAGGCGTCCGGGGCGCTGCGGGCCGAGGTCGTGGCCGTGGGGTCCGATCGGCTGGGCATCGAGGGGTTGGCGCGCGCCGAGCGCGCGGGCGTCCCGACGTTCACGCACCCGCTCGCCCGGGGCGCCGATCGCGCGGCGTGGGACGCCGAGCTGGCCGGCCTCATTGGGGCCTACGAGCCGGACCTGGTCGTCTCGGCCGGGTTCATGAAGCTGGTCGGCGACGCCGTGCTCGCCCGGTTCGGCGGGCGCCTCATCAACACGCACCCCGCGCTGCTGCCGAGCTTTCCCGGCGCCCACGGCGTCCGGGACGCGCTGGCCCACGGCGTCAAGGTCACCGGCTGCACGGTCTTCGAGATCGACGCCGGGGTGGACACGGGCCGAATCATCGACCAGGTGCCCGTCCGGGTGGAGCCCGGCGACACCGAGGAAGCACTGCACGAGCGCATCAAGGTCGCCGAGCGGGCTCTGCTCGTCGACACGGTCAACGCGCTGGCGGACGCCGGCGCCGAAAGGGAGACATGAGCGAACGCAGCCCGATCCGTCGGGCGTTGGTATCCGTCTACGACAAGTCCGGGCTGGTCGACCTCGGCCGCGCCCTGGTCGACGCCGGCGTCGAACTGGTGTCCACCGGCGGCTCGTTCCGGGCGCTCACCCAGGCCGGCCTGCCCGTCACCGAGGTCGCCGAACTGACCGGCTTCCCCGAGTGCCTGGACGGCCGGGTCAAGACGCTGCACCCGAAGGTCCACGCCGGCATCCTCGCCGACCGCCGGCTCGAATCGCACCGCGCGCAGCTCGACGAGCTCGGCATCGCGCCGTTCGACCTCGTCGTGAGCAACCTCTACCCGTTCACCGAGACCGTCGCCTCGGGGGCCACCCCCGACGAGTGCGTCGAGCAGATCGACATCGGCGGGCCGTCCATGGTGCGCGCGGCCGCGAAGAACCACCCCAGCGTCGCGATCATCACCTCGCCCGCCCAGTACCCCCAGGTGCTGGCGGCCCTGGACGCCGGCGGCTTCACGCTGGACCAGCGCCGCGACCTGGCTGCGGCCGCCTTCGAGCACACCGCCGAGTACGACATCGCCGTGGCGGGCTGGATGAACGCGACGCTCGCCTCGCAGCCGGAGGAGGACGACGCGTCCACGGGCGCGGCGTTCCCCGCCTGGATCGGCGGCTCCTGGCACAAGGAGCACAGCCTGCGCTACGGCGAGAACAGCCATCAGCCCGCCGCCCTGTACTCCTACCCGGCCGGCCCCGACGGCATCGCCCAGGCGAAGCAGCTCCACGGCAAGGAGATGAGCTACAACAACTACACCGACGGGGACGCCGCCTACCGCGCCGCCTACGACTTCGACGAGCCGTGCGTCGCGATCATCAAGCACGCGAACCCGTGCGGCATCGCGGTGGCCGGCACGATCGCCGAGGCGCACGCCAAGGCGCACGCGTGCGACCCGCTGAGCGCGTTCGGCGGCGTCATCGCGACGAACCGTCCGGTCAGCCTCGAGATGGCCCAGACCGTCGCCGACATCTTCACCGAGGTCGTCATCGCGCCCGGCTACGAGGACGGCGCGGTGGAGGCCCTGTCGAAGAAGAAGAACGTCCGGCTGCTCGTCGCGCCGCCGTACCAGCATCGCGAGCGGCAGCTCCGCCCGATCTCGGGCGGCGCGCTCGTGCAGGCGCCCGACAAGCTGGACGCCGCCGGCGACGATCCGGCCACGTGGCAGCTCCAGGCCGGGGACGCCGTCGACGAGGCCACCCTCGCCGACCTCGCCTTCGCGTGGCGCGCCTGCCGCGCGGTGAAGAGCAACGCGATCCTGCTGGCGTCGGGCGGGGCGTCCGTGGGCGTCGGCATGGGCCAGGTGAACCGCGTCGACTCGTGCAAGCTCGCCGTCGAACGCGCCGGCGAGCGCGCGGCGGGGAGCGTCGCGGCGTCCGATGCGTTCTTCCCGTTCAGCGACGGCCCGGAGATCCTGATCGACGGGGGAGTGAAGGCCATCGTGGAGCCCGGCGGGTCGATCCGCGACGACCAGACCATCGCGCTGTGCAAGGAGCGGGGCGTCGCGCTCTACTTCACGGGCACGCGGCACTTCTTCCACTGATCGGAGGCTCATGACCGCCCAGAAGCTCGACGGCCTCGCCGTCGCCCGCGCGATCAAGGCCGAGCTGGCCGAGCGCGTCGCCGCCCTGCGCGAGCGGGGCGTCGTGCCCGGCCTCGGCACCGTGCTGGTGGGGGACGACCCCGGCAGCCACAGCTACGTGAAGATGAAGCACCGCGACTGCGAGCAGGTCGGCATCGGCTCGATCCGGGTCGAGTTGCCGGCGGACGCCTCGGCGGCCCAGGTCGCGGAGTCGATCGTCGCGCTGAACGAGGACCCGGCCTGCACCGGCTACATCGTCCAGCTGCCGCTGCCGAAGCACCTCGACGAGAACGCGATGCTCGAGTTGGTGGACCCTGCCAAGGACGCCGACGGCCTGCACCCGACGAACCTCGGACGCCTCGTGCTCAACGAGCCCGCCCCGCTGCCGTGCACGCCGCGCGGCATCGTCGAGCTGGTGCGCCGGCACGGCGTCGAACTCGCCGGCGCCGAGGTGTGCGTGGTGGGCCGCGGCATCACGGTGGGGCGTCCGCTGGGACTGATCCTGACCCGCCGCTCGGAGAACGCGACCGTCACCCTCTGCCACACCGGCACCCGCGACCTGGCCGCGCACACGCGCGCGGCCGACGTCGTGGTGGCCGCGGCCGGAGTCCCCGGGATGATCACGGCCGACATGGTGAAGCCGGGGTCCGTCCTGCTCGACGTGGGCGTGAGCCGCGTCGACGGCAAGACGGTCGGGGACCTGGCTCCCGACGTGTGGGACGTCGCGTCGTTCGTCTCCCCGAACCCCGGCGGGGTCGGGCCGATGACGCGCGCGATGCTGCTTTCCAACGTCGTGGACGCCGCCGAGGCCGCGTTCGCGCGGGCGCAGGCGTCCGGGGCGACGGAACCCGTCGTGACCGGGGCGACCGAGGCGTCCGGGGGGTAGGGCGTGACGAGCCCGAGCGGAGGGCGTCCGGGGCCCGGC
>CALMAD010000165.1 GCA_937859105.1 uncultured Propionibacteriaceae bacterium | reverse complement strand
CCGCTACAAGGGCAACCACCCGGCGCTCGTGCCTGCCGAGGTCTGGTACCAGGTCCAGTCCCGTGCTCACCGCGCACCAGTGCGCCGTCGAGGCGACCCAGGCCCACGGCCACTACCTCAAAGGCACCATCCACTGCGGCCAATGCGGATCACGGCTCATCGTCTCCAACGCGAAGAACCGCCACGGCAACGCCTACTGCTACTTCGTCTGCTCCGGCCGGCACTCCAAGCGCACCGACTGCACGCGCCAGGCGATACTCATCGAGGACGTCGAGAAAATCGTCGAAGGCTACTACACGCGCGTCCAGATCACGCCGGCTCAGCAGGACGCACTCGCGGGGATGCTCCACCACGAGTTCGACCCGCTCGTGGCCGCCGAAACCGAGGAACTGGAACGCCTCACCACCAACCGCGACCGGCTCTAAAGCGAGCAAGACCGCCTCATGCAAGCGCACTACGCCGACGCGACCCCGCTGTGCGTGCTCAAGCGCGAACCCGCAGATCAACGCTAACGCGCTGACCTGGGCCGCAGACAAACACAAGGCCCGAACCTCAACAAACGTTTCCGTTGGCAAGGGTTCGAGCCTTGTGCGTGCGGTGGAGCTAAGGGGATTCGAACCCCTGGCCTCTTCCATGCCATGGAAGCGCGCTACCAACTGCGCCATAGCCCCAGATTCGTTCTTGCGAACAGACAGAGATACTAACCCATCGGACGTGCCGATGCGAAATCGCCGGCCCCCCGGACGCCCGCCCCAGGCGTCCCCATCGCCCCCGGACGCCTACGGGCTACTCAGGCTCGGCAGCGTCGGCTTGTCGGCCTCGGGGGCGACGTTGTTGTAGGTGACGAGCTTCCACAGCTCCCGGTGCTCGATGACCGACCACGACGCGTTGAACAACCCCGCCAGCCCGACGGCGATCGACGAATCCCACCCGAGCACCGCCAGCATCCCGTAGCGCAGCGCCATGCCGTGGCTGACCACCGCGACGGTCTGGCCGGCGAAGGCGTCCGCAATGTCGCGCAGCGACGCCCCGACGCGCTCGGCCAGCTCGGCGCCCGTCTCGCCGGTGTCCGACCGGCGGAAGTCGCGGCCCTGGCGCAGCGCCTCGTCCATCCAGGGATGCTGTTGCCGGATGTCGGTGAGGGACTCCCCCGCCCAGGTGCCGACGTTGATCTCCTCGAGCCGCGGGTCCGTCTGGACGACGTCGATGCCGCAGGCGTCCGCGATGTACTGCGCCGTCAGGGACGCCCGCTGCAGCGGCGAACTGAGCACGGCCGTCGGGCCGAACGCGGCCACGTGCGGCGCGGCCCGCTGGGCCTGCTGGACGCCGGTGTCGTTCAGCCCGACATCCGCCTGCCCTTGAAAGCGGGCGGTGAGGTTCCAGTCGGTCTGGCCGTGGCGGACGAGGACGAGGCGCGTGGGGCTCACTCGCCCAGCGTAGCGACGCCCTCCGCCGGCACGGAATCGAGGTGCAACTCCACCTGCGGGCAGTCGCGCCACAGCCGCTCGAGGGCGTACAGCGCGCGCTCCTCGGCGTGCTGCACATGGATGACCACGTCAAGGTAGTCCAACAGCACCCACCGCGCCTCCCGGTCGCCCTCGCGCCGCGTCGGCTTCACGCCGTCGCGCAGCAGGCGCTCCTCGATGCCGTCGACGACGGCGCTCACCTGCCGCTCGTTCTTCGCGGTCACGATGAGGAAGACGTCGGTGATGGCCAACCGCTCGGACACGTCGTAGGCGACGATGTCCTCCCCCAGCTTGTCGGACGCCGCCTGCGCGGCGATCCGGGTCAGGTCGAGGGCTCGGTCAGTGGCCGTCATGGGACTCCTTGTGCTGGGGGACGGGACGTGAGGCCGCCGGCTCGCCCGACGGCAGCGGCGGCTGCGCGCTACCTGGGGACGCCTGGGGTGCGGCCGCCGGGTCGCGGTAAAGGCCGCGCTTTTGGATGTACTGGACGATACCGTCCGGCACCAAGTACCAGATCGGCAGGTGCTCGGCGCGCCGCTCGCGGCAGGCCGTCGACGAGATCGCCATGGCCGGAACCTCCAGCAGCGTGACCTTGTCGGCGGGCAGATGGGACACGTCGTCTTGCCCCAACTGCACCCCCGGGCGCGAGACCCCCACGAAGTGGGCGAGCCTGAACAGCTCGTCGGCGCCCCGCCACGTGAGGATCGAGCGCAAGGCGTCCGCGCCTGTGATGAAGAACAGCTGCGTGTGCGGCCCCCGCTCGGCGTGCAGATCGCGGAGCGTGTCGACGGTGTACGTGTCCCCGGGACGGTCGACATCCACCCGGCTGACGCTGAACCGCGGGTTGGACGCCGTTGCGATGACCGTCATCAGGTACCGATCCTCGGCGGGCGACACCTTCTTGTGCGCCTTCTGCCACGGCTGCCCCGTCGGGACGAAGACGACCTCGTCGAGCCCGAAGCGCGCCTGGACTTCGCTCGCGGCCACGAGGTGGCCGTGGTGGATCGGGTCGAACGTGCCGCCCATGACGCCCAAGCGCCAGGGCCTGCCGCC
Source organism: uncultured Propionibacteriaceae bacterium (assembly GCA_937859105.1). Lineage (GTDB taxonomy): Bacteria > Actinomycetota > Actinomycetes > Propionibacteriales > Propionibacteriaceae > Propioniciclava. Next base: position 978 of record CALMAD010000165.1, on the reverse strand, counting down.
GTCGCTGTGGGCAAGCCCGGTGGTGGTGACCACGATCAGCTGTGCGGGTGGCTCTGGCCGACGCCCCGGACCACGCCGAGCGCCAGCAGCAGCCCGACGAACACGCACACGCCGATGGCGATGTTGACCGGCACGTGGTTCGCGCTCTCAAGGAGGAAATTCATGGGCGAGAGCATAACGGCTCCCACCCCTCCTGGGGACCCTTCAGCCGCGGACCTGACCCGTCCCCGTCAGCACGTACTTGGTCGACGTCATCTCGGGCAGCGCCATCGGGCCGCGGGCGTGCAGTTTCTGCGTCGAGATGCCGATCTCGGCGCCGAAGCCGAACTCGCCGCCGTCCACGAACCGGCTGGACGCGTTCACCAGGACTGCCGCCGCGTCCACCTCGGCGACGAACCGCTCCGCCGAGCCGAGGTCGCGCGTGACGATGGTCTCCGAGTGCCTGGTCGTGTGCTCGCGGATGTGAGCGATCGCCGCGTCCAGGTCGGGCACGACGGCGGCCGCAAGATCGAGCGACAGGTACTCCCCGTCGAACTCGTCGGGCCCGGCCGGCACGACGCCCTCGCCGAAGGCCGCCACCTCGGGCGTGCCGTGGACGGTCACGCCGGCGTCCGCGAGCGCGGCGAGCGCGCGCGGCAGGAAGGTGGGGGCGGCGTCCGCGTGGACGAGCAGGGTCTCGCACGCGTTGCAGACGCTGGGGCGCTGGGTCTTCGCGTTGATGAGGATGTCGAGGGCGATCTGCTGGTCGGCAGACGCGTCGACGAACACGTGGCAGTTGCCGGTGCCGGTCTCGATGACAGGCACCTTCGCCCCCTCGACGACGGCGTTGATCAGGCCCGCGCCGCCGCGCGGGATCAGGACGTCGATGAGTCCGCGCGCGGCCATCATCTCCGCCGTGGTCTCGTGGCCGCCCTCGACCAGTTGGACCGCCTCCCGCGGCAGCCCGGACGCCTCCAGCCCGTCGCCGAGCGCCGCGAC
>CALMAD010000164.1 GCA_937859105.1 uncultured Propionibacteriaceae bacterium | reverse complement strand
CGGCGGCGTCCCTGCGGTCAGGAGATCTTGATGCCGAAGATCTTCTGACCGTAGGAGCCGATCACGATCATGTTGCCGTAGACCGCGGCGGACGCCTCGACGTTGCCGCCCAGGTGGACGGTGTCGAGGTCGCGGCCGGTGTTGGGGTCGAACAGGTGGAAGGTGCCGCCCGAGTCGCCGAACACGCCGTACGCCTTGCCGTCGGTGCCGGTGATCTGCACCGGCGAGCTCCACGAGTAGCGGTCGAGGTGCCGGTCCCAGACGACCTTGCCGGTCTTCTTGTCGAGGGCGATCATGTCGCCCTCGGCGGGGGAGGTTGTCTTCGCGACGGTGAAGATGACGAGGTCGGCGATCTCGCCCTGCCCGTTCAGCGGCGTGGACTCCACGCCCCCCTTCACGGCGTCGTTGTAGTACGCCGGCACGTCGTGCTGCCAGAGCACCTGCCCGCTCAGGGCGTCGATCTTGCGGATGTTCGAGACCAGGTCGTGGCGCTTGCCGCCCCGCCAGCCGACCGAGTTGGCGTTGTAGAGGTACACGCCCTCGGGCGTCTCGTCGATCGTGATCGTGGAGTCGTCGTTGTCACCCTGGGTCTGCGCCCAGACGACCTGGAGGGTGTTCGCGTCCCAGCAGATGATGTGGCCGTCGTTGTCGGAGGCGTACATGAGGTTGCGGTACGCGGCCGCCGAGCTCTCGATGCCGTACTGGGTGGACGCCGGAGACTGGTAGACCATCTTCGTGACCTGCGGGTCGATCGTGATCCGCTTCGCCGCGGCGTCGAAGTGGCTGTTGAGCTTCACCTTGTAGATGACGCCGTTCTCGCCCGGCTCGATCAGCGTGTCGGACGCCGCGTTCACCAGGGCCGAGGAATCCCACGCCCCCCAGAACGGCCGGTGGCTCACCGGGTCGGTGCCGTTGAGCGCGTGCACCATCTTGTTCTGGATGAGGTCGAACATCTTGTAGCCCCACGGCCCCAGGACGCCGTTCTGGTCGTTCAGGCCCTGGCCCGCGTAGAGCAGGGGATAGCCGCGGGGGTCGATCGAGCCGGTGCCCTTGAAGCCGTACGTGGCGTCGATCGGCGGCTTGGTGGGGCGTCCGGTGGCCAGGTCGAGGCGGTACACCTTGCCGTCGAACGCCGGCTGGATCACCTCGACGAAGTTCGGGTCGTTCGCGAACTCGGGCGCGAAGTCCATCGCGCGGCGGGTGGCGTCCGGCCAGTGGACGAGCAACGGCTGCCCGGTCCACCCCGTGCCCGGGAAGACGCTGCCGTAGCTGTGCGAGATGCCGTCGTCGTGGCTCCAGACGATCTCGAGCTTCTTCTCCTTCACCTCCGCGGTGCCGAACGCCGGCGCGTTGCGCTCGTTGTTGCCCCGGAACGTCAGGACGCCCTGCACGTTCGTGTAGTCCTGCCCCGGGCCGAACGCGGTCTTCTCGGTGGGGGAGTAGTTCGGCAGCGGCTTGTTGTTCTGGTCGTAGATCTGCCAGTTGATGTCGCCGCCGTGATATTCGAGCCAGGACATGTTGCCCATCGGCCCGGTCAGCATCTTCGAGTACGAGCCCGGACCCTGCACCGTCGGCGGCCGGAAGCCCGGCAGCGTCTCCGGCGCGATCGTCAGCTTCGCGGGGTCGGTCGCCCGGTACGCCGGCCGCGTCGCGACGGCGGTCGGCTTGTTCGGACGTGGGCCCTCCCGCACCGTCGCCGTGCACGCCGCGAGGGAGAGTCCGAGCGCACCGGCGACCGCGAGTGCGGCGATCCGGCGTGGACGGCGGGGGCGTCGGGGCATACGGAGGGCTCCTCTCGAGGGCGGGCCGCGGGCGCGACGGGTCGAAGGCTACCCCTCGTGCTGTAATACCGTCGTGTTGCCTCCCCTGATGATCACCGTCATGTCCGCCCTCGTCGCGGGTCTCGCCACCGTCGCCGCGGCGGTGGGCCTGCGCGCGCTGCGTCTCCCGAGGGACGCCCGCGGGCCAGCCGCCCTCACGCTCGGCCTGGTCGCGGGCTGGGTCGTGCTGGCGGCGTCCGGCTACGCGCTGACCCTCATCACGATCTACCTGCTGTTCGCCCTCGGCTGCGGCCTGGTCGGCGCGCTGTGCGGACGCCTGCGGCTGCCGATGCTCGTCCGGCTGGCCGGGGTGGGCGTCCTGGCGGCGGCGCTGTTCGCGTTCGAGTACCGGCACGGCGACATGTACGCCCTGGCCAGCGGCATCTGGTGGATCGTAGCGATCGTGTCGGTGTTCGTCCTGACCTTCTTCGGACGCCTGCCCGTCGCGCCAGCCCCGGCGTCCGGGGCGGCCGCAGAGGAGGCGTCCTCGTGGGCGTCCGAGCGCGCGCTGATGGGCGTCGCGCTCGTGGGGTTCGCCTGGTACGCGGTCGTGGCGTACCGCTTGCCGAACCCCGGCCTGCTGACGCTCTCCCTCGTCGCGTTCGTGGCGCTGGGTTGCTTCTGGCTGGTCGCGCAGGTGTGGGGGCTGCGCCTCGGGGACGCCGGCGTCACCGGCCTGGCCGGCCTGATGTTCGCGCTCGGGCTGTACGCCTGGATGGCGGACGCTTCCGTCCCGATGGCCGCCGCCCCGCTGGTGCTCGTCGCGGCCGACGTGGCGGTCACCCTGCTCGGCCGGCTGGCGTCCGGACG
>CALMAD010000163.1 GCA_937859105.1 uncultured Propionibacteriaceae bacterium | reverse complement strand
GGCCGCCTGATCGGCCTGGCCCGACGGGCTGGGCGTGGCGCCCGGCTGGGTCGTGCCGGGCTGGGTGGTGCCCGGGGTCGTCGTGGACGACCCGTCCGGGTTCTCCCGCGTGTCGGCGCCCGCGTCGCCCTGGAACACCTGGTCGAGCGCCGCCTGCAGCGTGGCACCGATGCCGACGTGCTGCCCGAACCGGACCACGACGAACGTCAGCGCCGGGTACGAGCCCGCGCTCGCCGTGCGGACGGTGTAGAGCGGCTGCACGTACAGCAGGCCGCCGCCCACCGGCAGGGTCAGCAGGTTGCCGTACCGGACGTCGGCCGAACCCTGGTTGGTGTAGTCACGCAGCAGGTTGGCGACCTTCGGGTCGGTGGTCATGGCGTTGAACGTCTGCCCCGGACCGTCGATCTGGTGCGTGTCGGACATGCGCAGCACCCGCAGCTTGCCGAAGTCGGGGCTGGTCGCCTCGGCGTTCACCGACAGGTAGCTGGCGAGGTTCTGGCGGTTCTTGGGCACGAACACGCTCGTCTGGCTGAACTGCGGCGACTGGTCGCCCGGCCACTTGATCGACAGGAAGTACGGGGGCTCCTTGGTCTGGTTGTTCCGCGGGTCCACCGGGACGTCCCACAGGTCCGACTGCTGGTACCAGGCGTCGCTGTTCGTCATGTGGTACCGGCCGAGGATCTGCCGCTGCACCTTGAACAGGTCCTCCGGGTAGCGCAGGTGCGCCATGAGGTCGGGCGAGATGTCCGACCGCGGCAGGACCGTGCCCGGGAAGACCTTGGAGTACGTCGCGAGCACCGGGTCGTGCTCGTCCCACGCGTAGAGGCGCACCGAGCCGTCGTAGGCGTCCACGACGGCCTTCACCGAGTTGCGGATGTAGTTGATGTCCTGGTCCGCCTGCGCGCCCAGCACGCGGGTCTGCGTGTCGGACGTGGCCTCGGCGAGGGAGACCTTCTGGCTGTTCGGGTAGGTGTTGGACGTCGTGTAGGCGTCGACGATCCACACCAGGCGGCCGTCGACGATGGCCGGGTAAGTGTTCTTGTCGATCGTCAGCCAGGGGGCGACCTTCTCGACGCGCTCGGCAGGCGTCCGGTCGTACAGGATGCGCGAGTTCTCGTTCACGCGGTCGGACAGCATGATGTTGATGTCGGAGAAGCGCATGGCGAACAGGGCCCGCATCGCGAAGTTGCCGACGCCGACGCCGCCCGCGCCCGTGTACACGTTGTAGCGCTCTCCCCCGCCCTGGCCGCCGCCGGGGGTGTCGAGCTCGATCGGGGCGTCGCCGGGCATGCGGCCGACGATCGCGAACGAATCGGACTGCTCGCCGAAGTAGATGCGCGACTCCGTCTCCTCGATCTTGCCGACCGGCGGGATGTCGCGGGTGATCCACACCGGCTCGCCGTTCGGCTGCCGCCGGTTGCCGTAGGCGGACACGAAGCCGTGGCCGTGGGTGTAGACGGTGTGGATGTTGTTCCAGTTGCGGTCGGGGATGCCGGCCTGGTTGAGCTCGCGGGCCGCCACGACCACGTCGGTTTCGCGGCCGTCGATCGTGTAGCGGTCGACATCGAGCGACTCCGGGAACGAGTAGTAGCCGCGCACCTGCTGAAGCTGCTCGAACGTCGGCGCGATGACGTCGGGATCCATGAGGCGGATCGCGGGGAGCGCCTCGGCGTCAGCCCGCAACTGGCCCGAGACCACGTTGGTGGCCGCCGAGTAGTCCTGGATCTCGACGCCGTTGATGGCGTAGGCGTCCCTCGTGGCGCCGATGTGGGCGGTGATGTAGGGACGCTCGCGGTCGGGCTCGTTCGGCCGCACGGTGAACGTCTGGACGATCGCCGGGTAGATGAGCGCGAGGATCAGCCCCGACACCAGCATCAGGACGACGCCCACCAACGGCAGCATCGGGTTGTTCAGGACGGCGTTCGCGAAGAACAGGGCCGCGACCAGGAACGCGATCACGGCGATGATCAGCTTGGCCGTCATCGTGGCGTGGTCGTCGGTGAACTGCAGGCCGTCGAACAGGGTGCCCCGGTCGACCATGAGCCCGTAGCGGTCGAGCAGGCTCTCCAGCCCGTAGACGATCGTGGCCAGCCCGGCCACGATGGACAGGTGCCGCGCCACGGGGGCCGGGGCCGTGCTGCGCGCCCGGGGGCGTCCGGTGACGATGTTGCCCACCGCGAAGTGAATCGCCGCTGCCGCGATGAGGCCGAAGATCAGGGCGCTCATCAGCAGGGACGCGATCATCCGCCAGATCGGATACTCGAACATGAAGAACGAGGTGTCGAGGCCGAACCGGGTGTCGAGAACGCCGGACGGCGTCCGGTTGATCCAGGCGAGGACGGGCAGCACCTGCGTCGCCGTGGACAGGCCGGCCATGGCGCCGAACACGATCGACGGCAACAGCAGCGCCGTCTTGACGTTCGCCTCGAGCAGGTCGCGATAGCGGTCGAGGATCGCGCTGGCCCCGCGCCGCCGGTTCGGCGTCCGCATGCGGAAGGCCAGGGCCATGTTCAAGAACACGGACCCGCCCACGATGAGCGCCCCCACCAAGAACAGGGCCACCTGAGTGAGGAGCTGGGTCGTGAAGACGCCGGTGAACCCGACGGAGTCGAACCAGAGTTTTTCGGTGTAGAGATTCGCGGCCAGGGCGAACACCAAGCCGAGGACGATCAGGATGCCGATGGTCAGCACCACCGGGCTGCGCCGGCCGGCGACTCGGGGTGGATGGACGGAGGACACGGAGGGCTCCTACTGCTCGAGGGGGGACAGGGTGCGGGCGAGTGCTCGGACCAGCCCGGGGGCCAGCTCCGTTCCGCCGAGAAGCTCGTCCGGATGTTCCTTCAACCGGGCGAGCCCGTGGGCAGCTCCCGCGCGCGTCACGCCGACGACCACGCGGATGTCCTGCCGCTGGGGATGATGGGCGACGAAGTCGGCGGCCTCGCCGGGATCGTCGGGGATGTCCTGCTCCACGGCCGGCGGCACGAACAGGCGCTCGACCGCGAGCGCGCACCCCTCCACGGCCGGGGGCCACGCGATGCGGGCCAGGTCGTCGACGAGGGCGTCGCCGGAGCGGAACTCGTCCTGCTCCACGGCGGTGAGCGCGTCGTCGTTCAGCTCGGACGCCGGCGCCAGTTGGGCGGCGATGCTCGGCTCGGCGTCCAGCAGGGCCCGCGTGGAGACCAGGGCGAACAGCCGCGCAGGCTGATCCCAGCCGGCATGACCCACGTGCCGCTCGATGTCGAGCACGGCCGACACCAGGGGGTCACCCCCGGCCCGGTCCTCCCGTGGCTCGCGTTTGGTCGGTTCACTCATGAGCACCCCTTCACTTCGGCCTGATGCGCCGGGTCCTGCAGATCGCCCAGCGCGTCGATCGCCTGCCCGAGCCCCGACATCTTGACCAGGCGGATGTTGCGCGGCTTGGCCGACACGTCGGCGCAGTTGGATTCCGGAACGAGAAAAACGGACGCCCCATCGCGTTCCGCCGCGGAGATCTTCGCATCGATGGCTCCGACCGACGTGATCTTGCCCGTGCCGTCGATCATGCCCGACCCAGCCACGCGAAGGCCCGTGACGAGGTTCTTCGGCGAGAGCTTGTCGTAGACCGCGAGCGCGAACATCAGGCCGCCCGACGGGCCGCCGATGCTCTGGTCGACGTTGAACTCCACCACGGCCGAATGGCGGTACCCCGACCCCATCGTGATGCCCACCACCGGACGCCCCGGGTTCGTGTTCGACCCGCTGGTCACCACGTCGACCTCGGTCGTCTTCTGGTGACGATCGATCGTGAACTTGACCTCGTCGCCGACGCGATGACCCTCGATGAGGGACGCCACGTCTTCGGGCGTCGTGACGTTCTTGCCGTCCACCTTGACGAGGAGGTCGCCCGCCTGAATCTTGCCGTTGGCCGGGCCCGCCGTCGCCACGGACTCGACGATCGGCACCCGTTGGATCGGCAGCCCCGCGGCCTGAATGGCGGCGGCCACCGCCTCGCTCTGCGACATGTCCATCTGTTCGGTCTCGCGCTGCTGCACCTCGCCGATCGACGAACCGGGCGGGTACACGATCTCGCGCGGCAGCACCTCCCGATCGGGCATCCAGTAGGCATACAGGGCCTCGGGGAGGCTCAGCTCGGCGTCCGCCCGCGTCACGGCGACGGTCGTCATCATCAGGTCGCCCGACGTGGGGTAGGTGCGGACGCCGCTGATCGCTACGAGCGGACGCCCGTTGCTCGCGCCCAGCAGGTTCGTCGTCGAACCGGGGGCCCAGACGACGTAATTGACCGGAACCATCGCGATCACGGCGGCGCAGACGACGAACAGGATCGCGGACACCACAGCGGTCCACGTCTGCTTCGTCATCGCCCACCTTTCGCCGCGCCGCCCCCACACGGCGCCCCATGATGCCCCCGACAGTACCAAGCGTCGCGAGGGCCCCCTGCGCGGCACTTCGCCGATGAGAGAGAATGGATGCCGACCCACGGAAGGGAGCACACCGATATGGCGTCCGATCGCGACAGGTTCGACGACGCGCAGCGTCCTGGCGACGACGAGAACCCGCTCGCGGAGTTCATGAGGCAGTTCGGCATTCAACCCGGGCCCGACGGCAAGTTCGACCTGAACCAGCTCATGGGCAGTCTCCAACAGGCGATGAACCAGTTCACCGCCCACATGAACTCCTTCGGCGACGGCTCGTCCGGCGGCCTCAACTGGGACTTCACCAAAGACATCGCCCGCAAGGTCACGGCGGCCGCGGGGGCCGACCCCTCGCCGACCGCGGCCGACCGCCAGGCGATCAGCGACGCGGTGGGCCTCGCCGACCTGTGGCTCGACCGCTCCACCGCGTTCGAGCAGGTCGCGGCGCAACCCGCCGCGTGGAGCCGTGCGGAGTGGATCGAGAACACCTTCACCGTCTGGCGCGACCTCGTGAGCCCCGTCGCCTCCTCGCTCGCCGGCTCGATCGGCGGTCTGATGCGCGCCCAGAGCGAAGAGATGGCCGGCATGCAGCCCCTGATGGAGCCGATGATGCGGGCGGCGTCCGCGGGCATGCTGTCGGCGCAGACCGGCCAGGCGCTCGGCAACCTGGCCGCCGAGGTGGTCAGCGTGTCCGACATCTCGGTCCCGTTGACCGCGAAACCCGTGGTCGCGCTGCTCCCGGCCAACGTCGCCAAGTTCGCCGACGGGCTGGAGCAGAGCGAGTCCGACGTCCGGCTGTACCTCGCGCTGCGCGAGGCGGTGCGGCAGCGACTGTTCGCGTCCGTCGGCTGGCTCGGGCCGCAACTGCTCGCCCTCG
>CALMAD010000162.1 GCA_937859105.1 uncultured Propionibacteriaceae bacterium | reverse complement strand
CGGCGCCGCTGGACGCTCCCGGCCTGCACTATATCCGCACGCTCGCGGACGCCGTAGGTCACGTCGAGCTGCTGCGGACGAGGGCCGCGATCGACCACTGGAAGGCCCAGGGTCTGGACCTCACGCCGATCCTGCACCGCGTCGACCTGCCCGAGGACGCCGCCCTGCGCAACACCACCACCCAGGACCACGGCTTGCGGACCAAGCTGGACGTCCGGCTCATCGAGCAGGCGCGTCCGGCCCTCGACAGAGGCGAGCACGTGCGCTTCGCCAGCGGCGTCCGCAACGTCGACCGCACCGTGGGCACGATGCTGGGGCACCACGTCACCAAGGCCACGCGCGGGGAGGGCCTGCCCGACGACACGATCGAGATCGACCTCACTGGCACCGGCGGACAGAGCTTCGGCGCGTTCCTGCCCCGAGGTGTCACGCTGCGGCTGGTCGGCGACACGAACGACTACCTCGGCAAGGGCCTCTCGGGTGGACGCATCGTCGTCCGGCCGGCCGATGACGTGCCGTTCGCGGCCGAGGAGCAGATCATCGCCGGCAACGTCATCGCCTACGGCGCGACGTCGGGCGAGCTGTTCATCCGCGGCCTGGTGGGCGAGCGGTTCTGCGTGCGCAACTCCGGAGCGACCGCGGTCGTCGAGGGCGTCGGTGACCACGCCTGCGAGTACATGACCGGCGGCGAGGCGCTGATCCTCGGCCACACCGGACGCAACGTCGCGGCGGGCATGTCCGGCGGCGTGGCGTGGATCCTCGACCTCGACCAGGGCCGGCTCAACACCGAGCTGGCCGACCCGGTCGAGCTCACCGAGATCGATCTCGACCGCGTCACCCAGCTGCTGACGAGACATCACGAGGAGACCGGCTCGACCGTCGCCAAGGCCCTCCTAGACGCCGGCCGCGACGAGCTGGCCCGGCGCTTCACGAAGGTGCTGCCGCGCGACTACGCGCGCGTCCTGGCCGCCCGATCGCAGGCCGAGGCGCAGGGCCTGGACGAAGAGACGACCGTCAAGATGATGATGGAGGCGACTCATGGCTGATCCCCGAGGCTTCATGACCGTGCCGCGGCAGGTCGCCGAGCGGCGTCCGGTCACCGAGCGGGTGCACGACTGGCACGAGGTCTACCCGGGCACGCCCGGGCGGGCCGTGCTGCCGATCATCAGCAAGCAGGCGTCCCGCTGCATGGACTGCGGCATCCCCTTCTGCCATCAGGGTTGCCCGCTGGGCAACCTGATCCCCGAGTGGAACGACCTGATCTACCGGGACAAGTGGCGCGCCGCGACCGATCGCCTGCTCGCGACGAACAACTTCCCGGAGTTCACCGGACGCCTCTGCCCGGCGCCGTGTGAGACCGCGTGCGTCGTCGGCATCAACCGCGACCCGGTGACGATCAAGAACGTCGAGGTCGCGATCATCGACCGCGCCTGGGACGATCGCCGCATCGTGCCGATCGTGCCCGAGTGGCACACCGGCAAGACGGTCGCGGTCGTCGGCTCGGGCCCGGCCGGGCTCGCCGCCGCGCAGCAGCTCACCCGCGCCGGCCACACGGTCGTCGTGTACGAGCGCGCGGACGCCCCCGGCGGGCTGATGCGCTACGGCATCCCCGAGTTCAAGATGGAGAAGGCCGTCCTCGACCGCCGCATCAAGCAGATGCGTCAGGAGGGCACGGTCTTCAAGACCGGCGTCACGGTCGGCGTGGACATCTCGGGCGAAGAGTTGCGTGAGCGGTTCGACGCCGTGATCCTGGCGATCGGGTCGACGATCCCGCGCGACTTGCCGATTCCGGGCCGCGAGCTGGACGGCGTCCATCAGGCCATGGAGTTCCTGCCGCAGGCCAACCGGGCCGCGCTCGGTCAGGAGGTGCCCGACCAGATCACGGCGGAGGGGAAGAACGTCGTCGTGATCGGCGGCGGCGACACCGGCTCCGACTGCATCGGCACGTCGCTGCGTCAGGGCGCGACGTCGGTGACGCAGCTCGAGATCATGCCGACGCCCAGCTCCGACCGGCCGAACATGCAGCCCTGGCCGACGTACCCGATGATCTTCCGCGTCAGCACCTCCCACGAGGAGGGCGACATCAAGCGGGTGTTCAAGGCGTCCACGACCCAGTTCCTGGGCGACGACGACGGCAAGCTGCGGGCGCTGCACCTCACCGACGTGGAGTTCTCCGAGGGCAAGTTCGTGCCGGTGGAGGGCAGCGACCGGGAGATTCCCGCCGAGCTGGTCCTGCTGGCGATGGGCTTCGTCGGGCCGCAGAAGACGGGCATCGTGGAGGAGTTGGGCCTCGACCTCGACCCGCGCGGCAACATCGCGCGCAACGGGGAGTACGAGACGTCGGTGCCCGGCGTGTTCGCCTGTGGCGACGCGGGCCGCGGCCAGTCGCTGATCGTCTGGGCGATCGCCGAGGGACGCAGCGCCGCGAACGGCGTGGACGCCTTCCTCCAGGGGAGCTCCGGTCTGCCGAAGCCGATCGATCCGACGGAACGCCAGATGATGGTCTGACGTGTCGCCGGCCTCCCTCCCTCCCGCGAGGTCGCGATGACCCGTCGCGTCGCGATCGTCGGCTCGGGGCCGTCCGGGCTGTTCGCGGCTCAGGCGCTGCTCCGCGGCGGCGACGACGTCCGGGTGGACGTTCTCGACCGTCTCCCCACCCCGTTCGGGCTGCTGCGTTACGGCGTGGCGCCCGATCACGTCAGCATCAAGGCGGTCGCGGACCGGCTGGCGGCGGTGTTCGACGACGACCGCGTCCGGTTCTTCGGCATGGTCGAGTTGGGCACGGACGTCACCCGGCGCGAGCTGCTGGACGCCTACGACGCGGTCGTCTACGCGGCGGGGGCGTCCGAGGATCGGCGCCTCGCGGTGCCGGGGGAGGACCTGCAGGGTTCGGTCTCGGCGCGCGAGTTCGTCGCGTGGTATTCGGGCCATCCGGACGCCCACACCCAGCACCTGGGCGGGGTGACCACCGCGATGTGCTTCGGCGTCGGGAACGTGGCCGTCGACGTGGCCCGCGTCCTGCTGGCCGCCCCCGAGCAGCTCTCGTCGACGGACATGCCGCAGCTCGTGCTGGACGAGCTCGCGGCGTCCCGGGTGCGGCACGTGTGGGTCGTGGGACGCCGCGGGCCGCAGCACGCGTCGTTCACGACGCCCGAGCTGCGGGAGCTGCTGACGCTCGACGACGTGGCGGTCGACCTGAACCCGGCGGTCTTCGTCGGCATCGACGAGGCCTCCCTCGACCGGCGCACGGCGGGCAACATCCAGGCTCTGCGGGAGGCGTCCGAGCGGGTGGTCGAGCGGCCGCGCGCGACCCTCCACCTGCTGTTCTGGCACCGGCCCATCGAACTCGTCGGTGAGCAGCGGGTGCGACGGGTCGTGCTCGAGCGCACGGAGGCGTCCGAGGGGACGTCGGTCGTGGGCACCGGCGAGCTTCGGGAGATCGACGTCGAGCTCGTCTGCAAGGCGATCGGCTACCGCGGCAAGGCGCTGCCGGGCGTCCCGTTCGACGAGGCGGCCGGCATCATCCCGAACGCCGACGGCCGTGTGGTGGACGCGGCGGGCCGCGTCCAGCCCGGGGAGTACGTCGTCGGCTGGATCAAGCGCGGGCCGATCGGCGTCATCGGCACGAACAAGAGCGACGCCGCCCAGACGGTCGCCCTCCTCCTGGAGGACCTGGACGCCGCGCCGCCCCGCGCGCACGTCGAGCTCGCCGACCTCATGGCCAGCCGCGGGCGCGCGCCGTCCACGTTCGACGACTGGCTCGCGATCGACGCGGCCGAGCGCGACCTCGGGGCGTCCCTGGAGCGCCAGCGGACCAAGATCGAGAGCTGGCACTCCCTGCGCGACCTCGTCCGCGGCCAACGCGAGGGCGGTCCGCTGGAGCGGGAGATCGAGTAGCCCGGACGCGAACAGATCGTTCAACTCACGAGCTCGACCGGATCATGTCACGGAGCCGGCGTCGGGTGAGGCGCCGACTGCCAATTACTGACGAAGGCCCCGGCCGGCCCCGAGAGCACTCCCAATTGACCGAGGGTCAGGGCGAGCGCAGTCAGCAACAGCGAGATGACGGCCTTTTTATCGCCCCGCCACCACGTCGCTGATAAGGCCACGGCCGCGATGATCGGCGCAGCCGGGAGAAGCACCGACGAGCACATGATGACAACCGATTTCAGCACTCTTGAATGCGATCGGACCGGTGCGGCGCTAGCGGTTTTCATGTCAAATCCCATTCCGTCCGAGATTCTTGCTCATCGTGTAAGTATTGAAGATTGGGATTCCTCGGTAGATCACGTGAACGCGAAATGTGTCTGTCACGACGACCGTTGATGTCCTTTGTCCGCGTGTGCCGCAGTTGGTGACCTGGACATCATATCCGAGCCCGTAGCCGAGGTCGCACTGATGGTATCCATGCGCGTCCCATCCGTAGCGAGGAGCCACCCAGGCATAGGCGCCGTCGAAGTAGTACAGCCCCTCGTGCTTCTCGTACCAGTTGATGTAATAGATGCCCCTCATATCCTGAGCCCAGGTCTGGTAGTAGACGCGGCGTGCGGCTGCGGCGTCGGCAAGTCGTTCGCCCGTGGGCAAGAGAGGGTTACCGTGAGCCGCGGCGATCTCGGGGGTGATACGTACTGGCTCCGAGACGGTGACGGTGGAGAGCGCGGCACAGCGTGACGCGTCCGCTTTCGTGTCCCCCTTGGCTTCTTCGATTTTTATTGCCTTCTCGCAAATCGGGTCCGCGATTCGTTCGGTTTCCACCGACCGGTTAGGTAGTTGCGAAGTCGTGGTGGGTTTCAAACGTGTGGCAGAGTATGCGGGAATCTGAGGGGAGGGTTAGGAGGAAGAGGGCGATTGCCGACGTGACTGCAAGTGTGCGATAGAGCATGAGAATCTCCAGAGAGTTTCGGGGTGGAAAGTCAAGTTGGGGGCGTCCTAGCCCCCTCGTTAACTCCTGGTGGCTGGACCGTACTCCCCATGCAAAGCTGCGTCTAGATCTGAAGGACGAAATTCTTGCATTTTTGCGAGGTTCGCGAAGTAGTGCGAAACCGATGCCCGTTGCGGGTGTGCGCCCTGAGCGTCAACCGTTCTTTGTGTGATTTTTGTGTCGAGATTGGCTCAGAGGGCTGCCTTCGCTTGTGGCAATGCTCCCGTGACAAAGGTCAACGTGACTTTTGCGGGGGGTGGGGAGTGCCGGAGTTTTTGTGGCTCTTCACAGAAGGGAGTGGATCAGGGGTCTGAACCCGCCCGCGTCGAGTAGGCACCGAGCAACGTAGTTGACGATGCTGCGGAACCCGCGCGCTGTCCCGCGGAGGTGCTCCAGGAGGCCATTCACGGCCTCGGTAGGACCGTTCGACGTCCCTGGATGATCGAAGAACGCCAGGATGTCATCGCGGCGACGCTTCATCGTCTGCCCCAGCGACCGCAGCTCCTCGAGGCCACTTGGGACGCGGCTCTGGAGGCTGGCGATCAGCCGGGTCATGATCTTCTTCCCTTCCGCCGGCTGGTCTGCTTGGTAGGCGTCGATCACGTCCTGGTAGAGGCTCCAGGTGACCTCGAACGCGACATGCCGCTCATCGGCGAACACCTTCGCGAGCCGGTGTTGCTGCTTCTCGGTCAGCAGCCCAGCCCGGGTCCGAGCGACGCGTCGGATGCCGTAGAGCGGGTCACCGGAGCGCCCCCGATGCCCCAGCGTCTCCTGCTGGACGCGTTGCCGGCAGCGGTCGAGCTTGTCACCGACCAGAGCCACCACATGAAAGGGATCCATCACGGTCGTGACCGTGTCGATGGCTTCGACGGCGGCGGTCTTGTAGCCGGTGAAGCCGTCCATCGCGACGATCTCCACCCTGTCCCTAAACGTTCCGCTCTGGGCTTCGAGCCATGCCTTGAACGCCTGCTTCGAACGGCCCTCGACAACGGCTAATAGTCTGGACGGGCCGGTGTTGGTCCTTGTCGGGGTCAGGTCGATGATCACGGTGACGTACTTGTCGCCGTGACGGGTATGCCGCCAGTTGGGTCGGCCTGGGGCGCGGTGTCGGGATTGCTCCCGGTCCGTTTCCC
>CALMAD010000161.1 GCA_937859105.1 uncultured Propionibacteriaceae bacterium | reverse complement strand
GGCGCGCTCGGCGGCGCGATCGAGGTGGGCGATGCCCTTGCGCACGGGCAGGCCCAGGTACCGCGCGTGCGGCAGCGGCGTGTCGGGGAAGCTCACGGCCACGACCTTCGCGAACCGGGACGCCACCTTGTTCGCCAGCCCGGGCACCGCGTTCTGCTCGTGGATCACCACCGGGACGCCCATCGTGCGGGCCGCCAGGTACACCGGCAGCGACACGTACCCGCCGAACCCGACGACGACGTCGGCGGCGTGCTGGCGCAGGATCGCCCGGGACTGCGCGACGGCCTTCGCCAGCCGGGCCGGGACGCCGAGCAGTTCGGTCGTGGGTTTCCGCGGCAGGGGCACCGGGGGGATCATCTCGAGCCGCAGCCCGGCCTCGGGGATGACGCGGGACTCGAGGCCCTTCGGCGTCCCCACGCAGGAGATCGTCACGCTCGGGTCGAGTTCGCGCAGCCGCTCGGCCGTGGCGATGAGGGGAGACGTATGGCCGGCGGTTCCACCACCGGCCATGATCACTGACACCATCGTTCCTCCGTCAGGTTCCACGCCGCCCGGGC
Source organism: uncultured Propionibacteriaceae bacterium (assembly GCA_937859105.1). Classification (GTDB taxonomy): domain Bacteria; phylum Actinomycetota; class Actinomycetes; order Propionibacteriales; family Propionibacteriaceae; genus Propioniciclava. The sequence goes on along the minus strand of CALMAD010000161.1, from coordinate 5,500 downwards.
AGGACGGCCGACAGCCGGCGTCGCGGCTGCTTGTGCCGGCGCTGACGGTCCAGCCAGCGCTTGGCCTCGGGCTCCTCGCGGGCACAGACCACCAGGATTCCGACGGCCAACAGGTTAGCGAGGAGTGCCGACCCGCCATAGGACACGAGCGGCAGCGGGACGCCGAGCACCGGCAGCAGCCGCAGCACGACCATCGTGTTGATCAGCGTCTGCAGCATGAGCCAGCAGGTGATGCCGCCCGCGACGATGCGCCCGTAGAAGGTCGCCGAGCGCAGCGCGATGCGGAACCCGGCGTAGCCGAGGATCAGGAACAGGGCCAGCACGGCGAGCGTGCCGATCAGGCCCAACTCCTCCCCGATGATCGCGAGGACGTAGTCGGTGTGCGCCTCGGACAGCGAGCCCCACTTCTGGCGGCTCGCGCCGATGCCGACGCCCCACCAGCCGCCGGTCGCCATCCCGTACAGCGCCTGGTTCGCCTGGTGGTTCGACCCGGTCGGGTCGCTGTTCGGGTCGAGGAAGGCCAGGATGCGCGTGAGGCGTCCGGCATTCGTCGCGACCAGGAAGGCGGCCCCCGCCGCGACCGTCACGGCGATCGAGCCGAGCACGCGCCAGGACGCCCCGACGCACCACAGCACGGCCACGACGATCGCGCCCATCACCAGCGCCGTGCCCAGGTCGTGCTGCAGCAGCACCAGCAGGATCAACAGCAGCGAGCCGGGCAGGAACGGCACGAGGAGGTGCTTCGGCTGGTCGAGCAGCTTCCGTTTGGCCGACATGATCGTGCCGCCCCACAGGATGATCGCGAGCTTCGCGAACTCCGACGGCTGCAGCCGGATCATCGCCGAGCCGGCGCCCAGGTTGATCCAGTTGCGGTTGCCCTTGACGCCGTAGCCGATGCCCGGGATGAACGTCACGGCCAGCAACAGCCCCGACACCGTGAAGATGAGCCAGCCGAGCGGTCGAAGCCGCTCGGTCGGCACGCGGGTGAGGAGGAAGCCGCCCACGAGACCGAGCGCCAAGAAGATGATCTGGCGCTTCAGGAAGTAGTAGGTGTCGCCGAACTGGAAGTGGGCGTACACGCTGGACGCCGACAGCACCATGGCGGACCCGAGCGCCAGCAGCAGGACGGCCGGCACGAGCACGAGCACCATGCTCGCCAGCGGGTGGTTGAGCCAGGTCTCCGCGGCGTCCCGCAGGCGCCGCGCCTGGCTGGGCTGCGCATCGGCGGCCGGGCGGGACGCCCCCCGCGACCGCGTGGACGTGATCGACGCCACGTGCCTCCCCTACCGCTCGTCGGACAACTGCGCGACCGCGGCGGCGAAGTCGGCGCCCCGGGCGTCGTACCCGGACCACATGTCCTTGCTCGCGCACCCGGGCGCCAGGAGGACCGTGTCGCCGGGCTTGGCCATGCCCGCCGCGGCTCGCACCGCGTCCTCCATCGCTTTAGTGTCGGCCCGGTCGATGACGATCACCGGGACATCGGGCGCGTGTTGGGCAAGTGCCTCGGCGACGACCGCCCGGTCGACCCCCAGGACGACCGCGCCGCGCAGCTTCTCGCCGTAGGTCTGCACGAGATGGTCGAAGCGCGTGCCCTTGGCCTGGCCGCCGGCCAACCACACGATCGAGTCGAAGGCGCGCATCGAGGACGCCGCCGCGTGCGGGTTGGTCGCCTTGCTGTCGTCGACGTACGTGACGCCCCCGACCTCGCCGACGGTCTGGATGCGGTGATCGCCGAGCTTCAGGTCGCGCAGGCCCTGCGCCACCGACTGCGGCCGGACGCCGATGCTGCGCGCCAACGCGGCCGCGACCAGGGCGTTCTCCACGTTGTGGGGCGCGAACGGGTGCACGTCGTGCACCTCGGCCAGCGGCATCGCCGAGTCGCGGCGCTGCTCGATGAACGCGCGGTCGACGATGAGGTCGTCGACGACGCCGACCATGGAGACGTCGGGGACGCCGAGCGTGAACCCGATCGCCCGGGCGCCCTCGGCGACCTCGGCCTCCTCGACCATGGTCCGGGTGGCCTCGTCGGCGACGTTGTAGACGCACGCATGCGTGACGCGCTCGAAGATCTGCGCCTTGTCGGCCGCGTAGGCGTCCATGGGGTCGGGCTCGTGGGCGTACCACTCGAGGTGGTCGGCGTGCAGGTTCGTGCACGCGGCCCCCCACAGGGCCACCGTGTGCACCCAGTGCAACTGGAAGCTCGACAGCTCCACGGCCAGGACGTCGTAGTCGACCTCGTCCAGGATCGCCTCCACGATCGGACGCCCCACGTTGCCGACCGCCGCCACGCGGCGTCCGTCGGCGGACAGGATCGACTCGAGCATGTTCACCGTCGTCGTCTTGCCGTTGGTGCCCGTGACGCCCAGCCACGGGATCACGCGGTCGGGGTGCATCATGCGCCACGCCAGTTCGACCTCGCCCCAGATCGGGACGCCGCGCTCCGCGGCCTGCGCGAGCAGGGGATACGTCGGACGCCAGCCGGGCGAGGTGACGACCAGATCGACGTCCTCGGGCGGGGTCGCCGACGAGCCTGGCCCGATGCGGGTCTCGACGCCGAGCTTCTCCAGCAGGGTCGCCTTCTCGACGTTCTCGCCCGTGTCGGCGTCGTCGAGCACCGTCACGCGCGCGCCCAGGCTCCACAGGCCGTCGGCGGCGGCGAACCCCGACGTGCCGAGCCCCGCGACCACGACGTGGGCCTGCGCCCACGGCGAGAGCCTGTTGGCGTCGGCGATCCAGTCGAGGGTCATTGCCCCACCACCCATTCCGCGTAGAAGAGACTGAGCCCGAGGGCCACGAAGATGCCGCAGATGATCCAGAAGCGGATCACGATCGTCACCTCGGCCCACCCGAGCATCTCGAAGTGATGCTGCAGCGGCGCCATCTTGAACAGCCGCTTGCCGTGCGTCAGCTTGAAGAAGCCGACCTGCAGCACGACCGACATCGTGATGATGACGAACAGCCCGCCCAGCAGGACGACCAGCATCTCGGTGCGGGTCATGATCGCCAGGCCGGCGAGCGCGCCGCCGAGCGACAGGGAGCCTGTATCCCCCATGAAGATCTTGGCCGGCGACGCGTTCCACCACAGGAAGCCGAAACACGCCGCGGCCAGGGTGCCCGAGATGAGCGCGAGATCGTAGGGGTCGCGCACCTCGTAGCACTGCGGGCCGCTGGTGGCCCACGCGCACGAGTTGTTGTACTGCCACAGGTTGATGAGCGCGTAGGCGGCGAAGACCATCGTGGACGCCCCGGTCGCGAGCCCGTCGAGGCCGTCGGTCAGGTTCACGCCGTTCGACATGGCCGCGATGACGAAGACCATCCACACGACCGCGAGCACGGCCGGCAGGGCGAGCCACTGGACGTCGCGCAGGAACGAGATGAAGTGCGTCGCCGGGGTGACGCCGCGGGCGTCCGGCAGCAGCAGCGACCCGGTCGCGAAGAGGATCGCGACCAGCGTCTGCCCGATCAGCTTCGCGCGCGAGTTCAGGCCCAGGCTGCGCGCCCGGCTGATCTTGATGTAGTCGTCGAGGAAGCCCACGAACCCGAGCCCCGTGAACAGGAACAGCAGCAGCAACCCGGACGCCGTCGGCGGCTCCCAGAAGACCAGGTGCGCGATCGCGTACGACAGCAGGACGGCCACGATGATGACCGTGCCGCCCATCGTCGGCGTGCCCGCCTTCTTGAGGTGCTCCTTCGGCCCGTCGTCGCGCACGTACTGCCCGTAGCCCTTGCGGACCAGGACGCCGATGGCGACCCGCGTGCCCAGCAGCGTGCCGACGAGGCCCAGCCCGGAGGCCAGCAGGATGCTCCTCACCGTTCCCCTCCCTTGTCCGCGAGCAGGTCGTCCGCCACCGTATCGAGCGCCAGTCCCCGGGACGCCTTCACCAGCACGACGTCGGCCGGGGTCAGCGTGGCGCGCAGGCGCGCCACGGCGTCCTCTTTGGAGGAGACGTGTTCGCCGGACCCGCCCGCCTCGGTGAACCCGGCGAGGATGTCGTCGCCGAAGTCGCCGATCGTGAGCAGCTCGTCGACGCCGGCCTCGCGCGCCGTCGCCCCGATCTCGCGGTGGGCGCGCGGCGAGTCGTCGCCGAGCTCGAGCATGGTGCCGAGCAGGGCGACGAGGCGTCCGCCCGGACGCCGCATGCGCGCGAACGCATGGAGAGCCGCGGTCATGGACTCGGGGTTCGCGTTGTAGGAGTCGTTCAGGATCGCGAGCCCGTCGGCCCGCTCGTCGAGCTGCATCCTCCACGGCGACCGCGGGGTCGCGGCGCTCAGCGCGGCCGCGACCTCGTCGAGCGGGACGCCCGCGGCCAGCCCGACGGCCGCAGCGGCGAGCGCGTTGCTGACGTTGTGCTCGCCGAGCACGCGCAGGGCGACGGACGCCTCGCCCGTCACCGCGCCGGCGGCGTGGAGCGTGAACGAGTAGCGCTGGAGGTCGTCGGCCTCCACGCCCGACGACCAGACCGACAGGTCGGCCCCGGCGTCGGGGCCGTCGTGGGAGAAGGCGGCGATGCGCGCGGGCGTCCGGTCGCGCATGCGGGTGACGAGTGGGTCGTCGGCGTTCAGCACGGCCCAGCCGTCGGCGGGCAGCGCCTCGACGAGCTCCCCCTTGGCCTCGGCGATCGCCTCCTGCGAGCCGAACTCGCCGAGGTGCGCGTGGCCGACGTTGATGACCGCCCCGATGCGCGGCGGGGTGATCGAACACAGCCAGGCGATGTGCCCCTTGCCGCGGGCACCCATCTCGCTGACGAGGAACTTGGTCCCGGCGTCGACGCCGGCCGCGGTCAGCGGCGCGCCGATCTCGTTGTTGAACGAGCCCAGCGGCGCGACGGTCGGGCCGGCCACGGGGAGCACCTGCGCGATGAGGTCCTTCGTGCTGGTCTTGCCGGACGACCCCGTCACCCCGACGACGACCAGCCCGGCGGCCACGGCGTCCGCGACGACGCCCCGCGCGAGGGCGGAGAGGCCCCGCACGGTGTCCGCGACCACGACCTGCGCGAGCTCGTCGTCGACCTGGTGCTCCACGAGGGCCACGCCGGCGCCGGCCGCGCGGGCGGCGCCCAGATAGTCGTGGCCGTCGACGCGCTCGCCCGGGATGGCCACGAAGACGGAGCCCGGGGTGGCCTTGCGGGAGTCGATCACGACGTCGGGACCCACCGGATCCTTGCGCGCCCCGCCGGCGACGTGGCCGCCGGTCCATTCGGCGACCTGCCTCACGGTGGTCGGGTCCACGGTCACTCCCCCTGTCCGCGGAGGTCGCGCACGACCTCCACATCGTCGAACGGGGTGATAACCCCCGAGATATCTTGCCCGCGCTCGTGCCCCTTGCCCAGAACGGCGACCCAATCGTGGCGTCCAGCCATGTCCAAGGCCGTCCGGATGGCCGAGCGCCGGTCCCCGCCGTCGACCACACGCACCCCGCCGGACGCCGCCTCCCGCGCGCCCGCGAGGACGGCCGCGCGGATGGACGCCGGATCCTCCGATCGCGGGTTGTCGTCGGTGA
>CALMAD010000160.1 GCA_937859105.1 uncultured Propionibacteriaceae bacterium | reverse complement strand
CGATGGGCAGCGGCGGCGGGTTGATGGGGGTGGGTTCGGTCAGCTCACTGGATCGAGTCGACCGCGGCCTTGACCTTCGCGCTCATGTCGGACGAGAGCGGGGCGCTGCCGGCCTCCTTCGCGGCGGCCTGCTGGCCGGCGTCGGAGCCGATGTAGCCGATGTACGCCTTCACCAGCGAGGCGTCCGCGGCCTCCTTGTACTTCTCGCAGACGATCGCGTACGAGACGAGCACCGCCGGGTAGGCGCCGGCGGCCCTACGGTCTAGCTTGATCGCCAGGTCGTGCTCGGATCGGCCGGCGACCTGCTTGCTGGCGTCCACGATCTTCGCGGCAGCCTCGGCGCTCGGCTTGAGGAACTCGCTGCCGACCTTCAGCTCGGCCACGCTGAGCTCGCGGGCGGCGGACTCGTCGGCGTAGCCGATCGTGTTCGTGCCGGTCTTGACGGCGTCGATGACGCCCGAGGTGCCCTTGGCCGCCTCACCCTTGATGCCCGCCGGCCAGGTGCCGCTGTTCGCGTTCGTCCACACCGACGGCGAGGCCTGGTGCAGGTAGTCCGTGAAGTTGTCCGTCGTGCCCGAGTCGTCGGACCGGTGGACGGCCGTGATGTTCGCGTTCGGCAGGTTCACCCCCGCGTTCAGCGCGGCGATCTTCGGGTCGTTCCACTTGGTGATCTTGCCGGCGAAGATGCCGGCGGCCGTGTCGGCGTCCAGTTTGAGGTTGTCGACGCCCTGCACGTTGTAGACGATCGCGATGGGGGAGATGTAGACCGGCAGGTTCAGCGCGTTGGAGTCGGAGGTGCACTTGGCGAACTTGCCCGCGCCCATCTCGTCATCCTTCAGAGCCCGGTCGGAGCCGGCGAACTGCACCGCGCCCGCGATGAACGACTCGCGCCCGGCGCCGGAGCCGTCGGGGGAGTAGTTGACGGTCACCCCGCCGTTCTGCTGCTGGAAGGCGGCGCGCCAGGCGTCCTGCGCGGCCTTCATCGAGGAGGCGCCCTTGCCGGTCAGCGTGCCGCTCAGGCCGTTGCCGTTGGAGGTGCCGGCCTCGTTTGCCGGCGCACAGGCCGACAGGCCGAGCGCGGCTGCGGCCATGATCGCAAGGGGAGCGGCGACTTTCTTCGTCTTCACAGATGTGTCCTTTAGTCGATTCGCGACGGGGGCTGCAAGACGCGGCGACCCCGAAGGCCAGGCATTCGATGGCTTCAGGATCAAAGTAAACAAACGCCGTGACGATCAGACCGTGGCCAGGTGAACGGATGGTGAACGCGCGGGGTTGCGGCCGCTGCCCCCGGGCTCACTAGCGGTTTTGCCGGGATCGTCAGACCCGCGGGCGGTGCCACTCGACGGCAATCGTGTTGCCGTCGAGGTCCAGGTGAGCGACCGCGACGGCGGCCGTCTGCATGGCGCGGACCGGCACGTCCAGCGACTCCAGCATCGCCGGAAGCACCGGGCGGTGCCCGCACACGGCCAGCGGCGTCCGCGCCTTGAGGGCGTCGTGCTGCAGCCGCTTCATGACCTGCCGGACGCCCTTCTCGTTGTCTTTCGCCTGCTCCTCCGACAGCGCCGCCCACGTCTCGATCTCGTGCCCGGACGACTTCGAGTACGGCTTCAGCGTCTGGACGCACCGGTTCGAACTCGACGACGCCAGCGCGGTGACGCCGTAGGCGTCCAGCAGCGGGATGAGCCGGCGCGACTGCTTGCGTCCGCGGCCGGTGATCGGACGCCCCTGGTCGCGTCCGCTCCAGTGCTTGCGATCCATCGCCTTCGCGTGCCGGACGACCAGCACGGGCGTCGTCTCCGTCGCCTCGACGGCCCGGTCGACCATCATGCGCTCGTCGCCGTAGGTCATGCGGTGCAGCGCGCTCTTGACGGTCAGCCAGACGACGCGGTCGACCTCCTTGTCGGGCTTGCGCTTCTTCTGCCCCTGGGGCCGCCCCACCCAGTAGTGGACGACCTTGTCGCCGCCGCCCACCTGGTATTCGACCTTGCCCAACGGCATTTCGACGGACGCCGCGACCCCCGTCTCCTCCAGGGTCTCGCGCTGGGCGCACGACACCAGGTACTCGTCGGGATGGATCTTGCCCTTCGGCAGCGTCCAGTCGTCGTACGCCGGCCGGTGCACCAACAGGACGCGCGGGCCGGGGCCTTTGCTGCGGTCGAGCACCACGAGCCCCGCCGCGACGATCTGGTGGCGGGGCATCTACCGGCCCTCCTGATGGCGGCGCGGCTGCCCGACATGGGCGATCAGGTAGTCCTGCAGGTCGCGCTTCGGCTCGCCCTCGTCGTCGAGGACGTGCCGCGACCACGTCGTGTCGTCGAGCCACCACGACGCGGTGTCGGGGTCGAAAGCCAGGTCGAAGAGGCTCTCGATCTTCGCGACGTGCCGCGGATTCGTGATGGAGACGAGCACCTCGACGCGCCGGTCGAGGTTGCGGTGCATCATGTCGGCCGAGCCGAGGCCCACCATGGGCGAGCCGGCGTTGTCGAACCAGAACAGCCGGCTGTGCTCGAGGAAGCGGCCCAGGATGCTGCGGACGCGGATGTTCTCGCTCAGCCCCGGCACCCCCGGACGGATGCCGCAGATGCCGCGCACCCACAGATCCACCGGTACGCCCGCACGCGACGCGAGGTACAAGGCGTCGATGATGCGCTCGTCGACCATCGAGTTCACCTTGATGCGGATGCCCGCCGGACGCCCCGCGAGCGCGTTGCGCGTCTCGGTGTGGATGAGGTCGAGCAGGCCGTCGCGGATGCCCTCGGGGGCGACGAGCAGCCGCCGGTAGTGCGTCTCCTGCGTCATGCCGGACAGGTGGTTGAACACGCGCGCGACGTCGTCGGTGACGATCGGATTGGCCGTGAGCAGCCCCATGTCCTCGTACTGCCGGGCCGTCTTCGGGTTGTAGTTGCCGGTGCCGATGTGGGCGTAGCGACGCAGGCCGTCGGGCTCGTCGCGGATCACCAGCGACAGCTTGCAGTGCGTCTTCAGCCCCACGATGCCGTAGACGACGTGGCACCCCGCGCGCTCCAGCTTGCGGGCCCAGCCGATGTTGGCCTGCTCGTCGAACCGGGCCTTGATCTCCACGATGACGAGCACCTGCTTGCCCGCCTCAGCGGCCTCGATGAGGGCGTCGATGATCGGCGAGTCGCCCGAGGTGCGGTACAGGGTCTGCTTCAACGCGAGCACCGCGGGGTCGGCCGCCGCCTGCTCGATGAACCGCTGGACGCTCGTCGCGAACGAGTCGTAGGGGTGCTGCAGCAGCACGTCGCGGCGCCGCAGCGTCTTGAACAGGTCGGCCGGCTGGGCGGTCTCGACCTCGGCCAGCTCGGGGTGCGTCTTCGGCAGGAACGGGGGATAGGAGAGGTCGTCGCGGTCGACGCCGGCCACGGCGAACAGGCCGGTGAGGTCGAGCGGCCCGGGCAGCACGAACACCTCCCGGTCGTCGATCTCGAGCTCGGCGGCGAGCAGTTCGAGCATGCGCTCGTCGACGCCCTCCTCGACCTCGAGCCGCACCGGCGGACGGCCGACCTTGCGGCGCAGCAACTCCTTCTCCAGGGCGTGCAGGAGGTTCTCCGCGTCGTCCTCCTCCACCTCGAGATCCTCGTTGCGGGTGACCCGGAAGGTCGCCCACTGCAGCACCTCCATGCCTGAGAAGATCATGCCGAGGTGGTGGCCGATCACGTCCTCCAGCGGCACGTACCGCGAGTCGCCGAGCTTGATGAACCGCGCGATGATCGTCGGCAGCTTCACCCGCGCGAACTGCCGGTGCCCGGTGTTCGGGTTGCGCAGCAGGACGCCGAGGTTGATCGACAGCCCGGAGATGTACGGGAACGGGTGCGACGGGTCGACCGCCAGCGGCGTCAGGATCGGGTAGATGCGCTCCTCGAACAGCGTCGTCATCTCGCGGCGCTCGCTCTCGGTCAGCTCTGCCCACGAGAGGATCTGGATGCCCTCGGCCGCCAGCGCCGGCCGGACGTCCTCGGCGAAGACCCGGGCCTGGTCGGCGACCAGTTCGTGGATGCGCGCGAGGATCTGCTCGTGCAGATCGCGCGGCAGGATCCCGGACGCCCCCGGCAGCGCGACGCCCGCCGCGATGCGTCGCTTCAGGCCGGCCACGCGCACCATGAAGTACTCGTCCAGGTTCGAGCTGAAGATCGCCAGGAACTTGGTGCGCTCCAACAGCGGGACGCGCTTGGCGTCCTTCGCCAGGTCGAGCACCCGGTTGTTGAACGCCAGCCAGGACAGCTCGCGGTCGAAGTAGCGGCCGGACGGCAGCTCGGGGGCGTCCTCGGTTTCGAGCTTCGGCGCGGCGGACATGCTCCTCCTCGTTCTCGGCGTCCGGACGGTGCGGGACCTCACTATGGCATGCCCGGGTTAACGACGGGCCGTGCCGTTCCAACTACGCAGAGGCGTACAGCACGTCGCGGTGGACGACCGCGAAACCGGAGCGCTCGTACAGCTCGACTGCCCGCGCGTTGTCGCCGTCGACATACAGGATCACGCGGTCGCAGCCGTCGGAGGCCAGCTTGTCGAGCCCGGCCTGCAGCAGCGTCGAGCCGAGCCGGCGTCCCTTCGTGCGCGGGTGGACGCCGATCACGTAGACCTCGCCGGTCGTGCCGGGGTGGCGCTTGGTCCAGTGGAAGCCGGCGAGGCCGTCGGCGTCCCAGGCCAGCAGCAGCCCCGAGGGGTCCCACCACGGCTCGGCCTGCCGGGCGGCGAGGTCGGCGGCCGAGAACGAACCCTGCTCGGGGTGCCCCGCGAAGGCGGCGGCGTTCACGGCGAGGAAGGCGTCCGTCGCGTCGGGGGTGAAGCCGGTGATCCGGACGTCCGCGGGCGCCGGCGGCGCGCCCAGGTCCGCGGGCAGCGGACGCGCCATGATCAGCAGTTCCCGCCCGACGCTCAGCCCGAGGGACGCCCCGAGCGCCCGCGCGGCCGGCAGATCGCCGAACGCCCAGAACTGGACGCC
>CALMAD010000159.1 GCA_937859105.1 uncultured Propionibacteriaceae bacterium | reverse complement strand
GAACGAAGTAATCTGCAACCGTGCTTTGGAAATTCTCGGCCGTCCGCGCGGCGAGGGCATGGGTGAAGCTGGTGGGGTCCGGATGGGCCCAAACGATGAGGATGCGCACCCCACCACCTTGTCACGGCCCGACCCCCACGGCCCACCGGACCACGGCTCGTCCCGGTCGCGACACGCCTCCCGCCCGCGGCGGTCGTCCGTTGGGGCGTCAGTCGATGATCCCGAACTCGTACCCGGCGGCCTTGAGCTTGCGGATGATCGTGGGCAGCGCGGCGACCGTCTTCGGGTTCGGGAAGAAGTCGTGGTTCAGGATCACCAGCGCGTTGCGCTGGGCGGCAGGCTCGAGCTGCGCGCTGCGGAAGACGTTGGAGACGAGGTCGTCCGGGGTGGCGTGCGGCCAGTGGGCGTCGGCGTCCCCGGAGAGGGAGTTCCAGTCGATCCAGGTCATTCCGGACGCCTTCGCCGCCGCCTCACTCGCCGCGAGGCCCTTCCATGAGAGCGAGCCGCCCGGGTAGCGGAACGCCTGCGACGTGTAGCCCAGGCCCAGCGCCGCCCGGACGGCCGCCCGCGCCCAGTCGAGGTCGCAGCTGATGTGCTGGGCGTTGGCGACGCGCTGAGGGTAGAGGTAGTGGTAGTCGTGGCCGTACGAGTGGATCGCGACGGCGTGGCCGTCCGCGATCGACTGCCGCAGCACCGGCGCGGTCTTGTCGTTCACCTGGCGTCCGACGACGAAGAACGTCGCATGAACCCCCTCGTCCCGCAGGATCTTCTGGATCTGCGGCGTCGTGACCCCCGTCGGCCCGTCGTCGAACGTCAGGAACGCGATCTTCTTGCCGGGGGGTGCGCCGCGCCCCTCCATCCAGTCGTGCACCTGGCTCGCCGGGTACGCCCACGCGGACGCCGCGACCGAGTGGTTCGTGCCGTCCTGCAGCTTCTGGGAGTCGTCGGTGGGACCGACGTCCGCGTTGGCGAGGTCGCTGATGGCCACGGTCTTGAACACCGACGACGGCCGGGGGCACGACGGTGCGACGAGTCCCGACGGGTCGGCCACGGCCATGCGGGTGTGCGCGGGCAGCGGGGCGGTCCTGAGGGACGGCGTGCCCGGCGACGGGGTGTCGGTGGGCGAGATGATCCGGGACGCCGCGGGTACCTCGGGGGTCGCCGATCGGCTGGTCCGTGGGTTCGCGAAGGGGGACGCCGTGGCCCCGCCCTGCGTGACCTGGGCGACGGGCTCCGGTGTGGCGGCGGTCGGCTTTCCGGGAGGTTGGGTTCCACAGCCGATGGCCGACAGCGCGAGCGCGGCGATGAGCGCGAAGGCGAGAGTCCGCGCGCGGGGGTGTGCTGGCATCTCTGACTCCCAGATTTTGGCGACTACCTGTCACCATAGGAGCCGGGCGCTGAGAGAAGCGGAAGATTCGGCGGTGTGGGGCACGAACATGCCGGAAGTTGCACATTCTTATTGGCGGGCAACTCGGCCGAGGGTGTGCGACGACCCCCGCACGCCGAATCCGTCGTCGCCTACCCTGGGCGCATGACCAACCCGCTGGCCGGTTATCGCAGGGTGTTGTTCGTCCACGCGCACCCCGACGACGAGACGCTGAGCACGGGCGTCGTGATCGTCGAGTTGGCCGACGCCGGCGTCCACGTGGCGCTGCTCACCGCCTGCCGCGGCGAGGCGGGCGAGGTGACGCCGGCCGTGGACCCGGCGCTCGTCGGCACGCCCGCGCTCATCGAGCAGCGCGAGCGCGAGTTGGACGCCGCCGCTCGCGTCCTCGGGGTGGCGGAGCGTTGCTTCCTCGGGACGCCGCCGGCCCGCGCCGGCGAGCCCCGCCGCTACACCGATTCGGGGATGCGCTGGGTCGACGCGGAGGAGACCACCGCCGGCCCCGGCGACGAGGCCGGCCCCGACGCGCTCAGCCTTGCGGATCCCGCTGACATCGCGGCCGACATCGCCGCCTACGCGAGGGCCGTCCGTGCTGAGGCGATCGTCGGCTACGACGAGCGCGGGGGATACGGGCATCCCGACCACGTGGTCCTCGCCGGCGCGACGCGGGCGGCGGCGTCCGAGGTGGGGGTTCCGTTCGTGGAGGTGATCTCGGTGTCGCGGGCCGACCACGGGCCGCGACCGGAGGGGTAATGGGTCGTTCGGCCCGACCTCAACGAGCGCATCGCCGGCGCGCTGCGCTGCCACGCCAGCCAGGTGACCGTGCGGGGCGACCGCATCCAGCACGTGGGCGGGCAGACCGAGCCCGTCCCGATCGCGGTGGGGCTGCGGCGGGGCTGAGTGCGGCCCGGGCGCGGCCTGTCAGGTGGTGACCAGGTCGTCGGGGGTCGTATCGGCGTCCACCCAATCGACGGCGTGGGCGACGGCCTTCTTCCAGACGCGCAGGCGGCGGTCGCGCTCGGGGACGGGCAGCGAGGGCTCCCACCGCTTGTCGGAGGTCCAATTGGGGGCGATGTCGTCGAGGCTCTCCCAGTGGCCGACCGCGAGGCCGGCCGCGTAGGCGGCCCCGAGCGCGGTGGTCTCGACGACCTCGGGACGCACCACCGGGACGTCCAGAAGGTCGGCCAGCAACTGCATCAGGTCGTCGTTCGTGGTGAGGGAGCCGTCGACCCGCAGCTCCTCGACCGGCGCGCCGAGCCCGGTCGCGAGGACGTCGGCGTTCATCGCGTCCACGACCTCGCGCGCGGCGAAGGCCGAGCTCTCCAGCGCCGCCCGAGCCAGGTGTGCCTTGGTGACGTACCTGGTCAGGCCGACGATGGTGCCGCGGGCGTCCGGACGCCAGTGGGGCGCGAACAGCCCCGAGAACGCCGGGACGATGTGCGCGCCACCCGAGTCGCGCACCGACGCGGCGAGCTTGTCGGCGTCCGCGATGCGCGCGAACAGGCCGAGTTCGTCGCGCATCCACTGCAGCACCGAGCCGGCGTCCGCGATCGAGCCCTCCACGCCGCAGACCGGCGGCTTCGAGCCGAGCCGGTACGCGACGGTGCTGACCAGGCCGTTCTCGCTGATCATCGGCCGGACGCCCGTGTTCATCGAGAGGAACGCCCCCGTCCCGAACGACCCCTTCGCGTCGCCCGGGCCGAACGCGGCCTGCCCGAACGCGGCGGCCTGCTGGTCGCCGAAGATGCCGGCGATCGGGACGCCCGCGAGCGACGTCCGGCGGCCGGCTTCGCCGACCACCTCGGAACTGGAGACGATCGTCGGCAGCATCGCCGGCGGGACGCCCACGGCGTCGCAGAGGTCGGCGTCCCACTGGCAGGTGTTCAGGTCCATGAGGAGGGTCCGGGAGGCGTTCGTCACGTCGGTGACGTGGACGCCGCCGCGCGGGCCGCCGGTGAGGTTCCAGACGATCCAGGAGTCCATCGTGCCGAACGCGAGGTCGCCGCGCTCGGCCTTCGCGCGCGCCCCGCGGACGTGGTCGAGGATCCACGCAGCCCGCGGGCCCGCGAAATAGGTCGAGAGGGTGAGGCCAGTCTTCTCGCGGAAGCGGTTGGGGTCGCCGTCGGCGAGGGCGTCGACCTGCTTCTGCGTCCGGGTGTCCTGCCACACGATCGCCCGGTGAATGGGCTTGCCGGTGCGCTTGTCCCACACCACGACGGTCTCGCGCTGGTTCGCGATACCGACGGCCGACAGGTCGGTCGTGCGGACGCGCAGCCGCCGCATCGCATCGCGGACCACCCGATCGAGGTTGTCGATGATCTCCCGGGCGTCGTGCTCCATCCAGCCCGCGCGGGGATAGTACTGCTTGTGCTCGCGCTGGCCGCTGCCGATCACCTTGCCGTCGGTGTCGAAAACGATCGCGCGGGTCATGGTGGTCCCGTGGTCGATTCCGAGCACGTACTTCTGGGGCACGATGGTCCTTTCGTGGAGGTTTCGCCCACTGTAGCGAGCGTCCCGGCGCGCGCAGCGGCCATGACCGGACGGCGGATCGCGACGCGTGTCGGTCGCGTCAGAAGCTCGGCGTGGTCGTCCGGTTCGATCGAACAGCCCTGGCCGCGTGCCTCCTCGTGAGGCCGCTCAGCCGACGAGGGCCTCGCGGAGGACGTCGAGAGGGAGCGCCCCGAGATTCAGCGCGCGGGTGTGGAAGTCCTTGAGCGAGAACTCCTCGCCGCGGGAGGCGGCGTCGCGCGCGACGGCGTCCCTGATCTGTTCCCAGACGCGCTGGCCGATCTTGTACGACGGCGCCTGCCCCGGCCACGTGAGGTAGCGGTGCAGCTCGAACCGCAAGGACTTCTCCTCCATGGCGACGTTGCTGCGAAGGAGGTTCCAGGCCTTGTCGTAGTCCCAGCGGCCGCCGCCGAAGGAGGCGGGGGCGTCCTTGCGGAGGTGGAAGCCGAGGTCGAGCACCACGCGCGTGGCGCGCAGGCGCTGGCTGTCGAGCAGGCCGAAGCGGTCGCCGTCGTCGTCGAGGTAGCCGAACTCGTCCATCAGCTTCTCGGCGTAGAGCGCCCAGCCCTCGCCGTGACCCGAGACCCAACACGCGAGGCCGCGCCAGAGGTTGAGCTCGGCGGCGTTCTCGACGGCCTGCGCGATCTGGAGGTGATGACCCGGGACGCCCTCGTGGTAGACGGTGGTGCGCTCGCTCCAGGTGGAGAACTCGGTGACGCCGGCGGGCACGGACCACCACATGCGTCCGGGGCGGGAGAAGTCCGCGCTCGGGCCGGTGTAGTAGATGCCTCCGGTCTGGGTGGGGGCGATGCGACATTCGAGGGTGCGCATGCGTTCGGAGATGTCGAAATGGGTGCCGTCGAGCTCGCGAATGGCCTGGTCGGAGACGTGTTGCATCCAGGCTTGGAGGGCGTCCGTGCCGCGGAGGAGGCGAGCGGGGTCGGCGTTCAGGACGGCCACGGCATCGGTGAGGGTCGCGCCGGGCCCGGCGATCGTGGCGGCGAGGGCGTCCTGCTCGGCGGCGATGCGGGCGAGCTCGTCGAGGCCCCAGTCGTAGGTCTCGTCGAGGTCGACGGTGGAACCGACGAAGAGGCGGGAGTAGCGCTGGTAGCGCTCGCGGCCGACCGCCGCGTCCCGCTTGGCCTGCCCGAGGAGCTCGTCGTGGAGGAAGTCCGCAAGCGCCCAGTATGCGTCGGCCGCCGCCCGCGCTCCGCGTTCGAGATCGGCTGCGAGAGCGGGAGCCGGCTCGGAGCCGCCGGGACGGGCGTCGCGCCAGAACGTCGCGAAGAAGGAGTCGGGCTCGGTGGCGAGGATGCGCGCCTGGACGAAGGCGTCCGTGACGCCGAGGCGAGAGGGGAGAAGGCCGCGGTCGGCGCCGACCCGGAGGCATTCCACGTAGCCGGCGATCGCATCGGGCACCTGGGCGAGCCGCGACGCGATGTTGGCCCAGTCGTCCGCGGTCTCGGTGGGCATCAGGTCGAAGATGTCGCGGAACTCTTGGACCGGGCACGCGATGTTCGAGACCGCCCGCAGGTGGTCGCCCGCCTCGTAGGCCTCGATGTCGAGGCCGAGTCGATCGCGCATCGCGGCGACGGTGACGCGGTCGGTGTCGTCGAGCGGGGTGGCGGAGTCGAGGAGGGCGAGCGTCCGACGGTGGAGGTCGGCCTGGGCCGCGTGGCCCGCGGGAGAGTGGTCGCCCATGAGGTGGTCGTGGCCGGGGAGCCCGAGGTCGGTCGCGAGGAGGGGAGACAGCGTCGCGAGCTCGCGCGTGTAGTCGTCGGCGATCTTGTCGATGGATGTCGGGGCTCTCACCCACGCGAAACTACACGGGCCTTCACGCGCGTTGGGGCGTGCCCGTGACGTCGGGCCGTTCACATTTTCAGTCCCGGAAGCTCGTGTGAAACCCCGCGCGTCCCGTCGGGGTGGGGGAATCGCGGGGTGCCTCGCGGTGACGTCGGCGTGCATGCGCGATGGGCAGAGGCCGGGCTGCTGAGTCGGGTGTCACCAGGGCACCGCTCAACCCGTCTTTGCCCGGGAGGTGGCGCCGGGAGACGCGTCGAGCGGTGTGCTGGTGACAGGGTGCCGAGAACCCGCCGCCCCCCCGCGACCCGGCGGCGGACCGGCCGCCCACCCGAAACCGGTCCGGCCGACGCCACGCGTCTCGCCCCACGCGGATCGGGCCCGCAGCCGTCCCTCGATGCCGGTCCCGGTGACCGCGGGGCGAAGAGGGGGTGAACCTTGCGTGGCCCCCCGCGCGGACGGCGGACGGGCGCCGGGAGACTGGCATCGTGACCGACATGACGCAGATCTGGGCTCACCGCGGGGCCAGCGGAGACGCCCCCGAGAACACGCTCCCCGCGATGGAAGAGGCCCTCGAGGAGGGTGCCGACGGCGTCGAACTCGACGTGCAGCTCACCCGGGACGACGAGGTCGTCGTGATCCATGACGAAACGCTCGAGCGCACGACCGACGGCGCCGGGTGGGTGGCCGACCACAGCCTCGAGGAACTCCGGCGCCTGGACGCCAGCGGTGGCCGCGAAGGGTTCGCCGGGGCGCGCATCCCGCTGCTCCGTGAGGTGCTGGACCTCGTGGCCGGCGCCGGACGCCTCGTCAACATCGAACTCAAGAACAACAAGCTGCGTTACCACGGGCTTGAGGAGCGCGTGCTCCAGATCGTCGCCGAGGCCGGGGCGAAAGATCAGGTGATCCTGTCGTCGTTCAACCACTACTCGCTGCGCCGCATCCTCGGTCTCCGGCCCTCGACCGAGTTGGGTGCCCTCTACTCCGACCCGCTGTTCAAGCCGTGGAAGTACGTCGACAAGCAGGGGGTCGGGGCGATCCATCCACCCATGCGCTGGGCCAACCGGAAGGTCATCGACAAAAGCCAGGAGCGCGGCCTGTCCGTCCACGTCTGGACCGTGAACGCCGAGAAGGACATCCGCGCGATGATCGATCGCGGCGTCGACGCCATCATCACCGACGTACCGCGCCGCGCCCGGAACGTGCGAGGCTGAGGCCTACCTGCCCGACCCCACCAGAGCCGGCAGCTCGCGCCGCAGGATCTTCCCGGCGGCCGAGCGGGGCACCTTCTCGACGAACGTGACGCCTCCGAGTTGCTTGTAGCGGGCCACGGTGCCCGCGACGAACTGGCGCAATTCGCTCCCGGACGCCTCCGCCCCCGGTGCGAGCTGCACGAGGGCGTGGGGCACCTCTTCGCCCGTTTTCGTCCGGACGCCGAGCACCGCCGCGTCCGCCACCGCCGGGTGGGACGCCAGCAGCGCCTCCAACTCCGCCGGCCGCGATCTGCATGCCGCGCCGCTTGATCAACTCCTTGATCCGGTCGACGATCCGGACGACCCCGCGGTTGTCCACCACCACCAGGTCCCCCGTGTGCACCCAGCCGTCGGCGTCGCGCACCGCGTCGGCGTCCGGCACCTCGCCGAGGTAGCCCAGCATCGCGTTCGGCCCGGAGCACCACAGTTCGCCGGGCTCGCTTTCCCCGAACGCCGGCACCGCGACGTCCTCGCCGCTGTCCGGGTCCACCACCCGGAACCGCACGTTCGGGATCGCGGTGCCGATCGTGCCGAGGTCGGGGTCGGGCCAGTCGAGCGGGATGACATGGGTGACCGGCGACAGCTCGGTCATGCCGTACCCCTGGATCACCCGGGCCCCGAGCCTCACCGCGAGCGCGTCACCGACGGCCCCGTCCAGCGGGGCCGCGCCCGAGACGATGAGCTTCACCGAGCTGAGATCGGCCTTGTCGACGGCCGGATGCCTCGCCAGGAACGCCGCCACCGGCGGCACCACGAACAGGATCGCGGGCCGGTGCTTGCTCACGATCCCGAGGAACAGCGCCGGGTCGAACCCGGCCATCGTGTACTGGGTGGCGCGCCGCAGCAGGCCGTAGTTGAGGTTCGTCGTGAGCGCGTAGATGTGCGAGTACGGCAGGAACGCGACCAGGCTCACCTCGTCCCCGAGCGGCGCCAGCACCTCGTTGAACTGCAGCATGTTCGCGACGAGGTTGCGGTGGCTGAGCATCACGGCCTTCGGCAGCCCGGACGTCCCCGACGAAAACGGCAGGCACGCCAGGTGCGTCGCCGGGTCGATGCTGATCTCCGGGGGGCGACGGTTCGGTGGCGAGCGCCTCGGCGAACGACCCGCACCCGGACGCCTCCGTGCCGGCCTCGCCCGTCACCAGCACCGCGGACGCCTCCAGCCCGGCCTGCGCCGCCCCCCGGACGACGCGCTCGGCCAGCGCCGGCGCGGTCACGATCATGCGGGCGCCGGTGGTCGTGAGCTGACGCCCGGTCTCGGACGCCGTCGCCGCCGCGTTCACCGGCGTC
>CALMAD010000158.1 GCA_937859105.1 uncultured Propionibacteriaceae bacterium | reverse complement strand
CGGGAGTGCTCGTGATCAGATTCTCGCCAGGGTCGCGGCGGGAGAGTTGCCTCCCGCGCTGGCGGCGGACCTGTTGGCCCGGCTGGACGAGGCCGACTGACGGGTCAGGCGGTCGGGAAGGCCTTGATCTCGAGGATCTTGACCTCGAACTCGTGCCCGTTGGGGCCCTCGTACGTCGCGGTGTCGCCCTTGCCCTTGCCGAGGATGGCCGAGCCGAGGGGGGACTGCGGCGAGTAGATCTCCAACTCGTTCGTGTCGGTCAGGCCGAGCAGCTCGCGCGAGCCGAGCAGGAACGTGTCGGTGTCGTCGGGGTCGCCGTCGTAGCAGATTGTGACCTTCATGCCCGGCTCCACCGTGGAGGACGTGGCGGGGGCCTCGCCGATCTGGGCATCGCGCAGCATCACCTCAAGCTGCCGGATGCGCGCCTCCTGCTGGCCCTGCTCTTCGCGGGCCGCGTGGTAGCCGCCGTTCTCGGACAGGTCGCCCTCGTCGCGCGCCTGCGCGATCTTCGTCGAAACCTTCTGGCGACCCTCGCCCTTCAAGAACTCGAGCTCGCTGGAGAGCTTGTCGTAGGCGTCCTGGGTCAGCCAGATGATGTTCTTGTGCTCATCTGCCATCCGTCGAGCCTATCAGGCGGTGCGACAGTCGGTCAGTTCGGCGCTGGTCGCCCGCTTGAAGGTGCGGACCGAGACCACCTGCGTCGTCAGTTCCTGCGTGCCGGGCGCGACCTCGAACGGCAACTCGCCCACGGTGTCGTAGGTGACCGCCTTGGTGACGACTGTGCAGGTCGCCGCGCGCGCGGGATCGGGGCGCTGGATCGTCACCGTCACGTCGATGCGGGTGTCGGAGACGACGTCGAACGCGACGACCTTGCCGGTGACGTCGGGGTTCGCCGCGTGCAGCCCGGCCCACGCCATCCACGGGATGCCGATGATCGCCAGCACCGTCGCCACCGGGATCCACGCCCCGCGGCGGCGCGGGGGGTAGCGGCGGGCGATGCGGTCGGCGTCCGAGAGGGTCACGGTGCCATCTTCCCCCATGGCGACGTGGCCCGAGATGCGTCGGACCCGGCGAGCGACAAGAATGTGCCCATGGCTTCCGATCACACCGCGCGCAGGGTGGACGCCTCCGGCGACCCGCTGCGCCTGCTGCACGTGCACGCGCACCCCGACGACGAGTCGAGCAAGGGCGCGGCCACGACCGCCAAGTACGTCGCCGAGGGCGTCGACGTACTCGTCGCGACATGCACGGGGGGCGAACGGGGGTCGATCCTGAACCCGAAGATGGAGAACCCGTACAACGAGGAGCACATCGCCGAGATCCGCCAGAAGGAGATGGAGACGGCGCGGGAGATCCTCGGCGTCCGGCAGACGTGGCTCGGCTTCGTGGACTCGGGCCTGCCCGAGGGCGACCCGCTGCCGCCGCTGCCCGACGGCTGTTTCGCGCTGCAGGACGTCGATGAGGCCGCCGGCGCGCTGGTGAAGGTGATCCGCGAGTTCCGTCCGCACGTCATGACGACGTACGACGAGAACGGCGGCTACCCGCATCCCGACCACATCATGTGCCACCGCATCTCGATGGCCGCCCTGGACGCGGCGGCCGACCCCACCAAGTGGCCCGAGCACGGAGAGCCGTGGCAGGTGGCGAAGGTGTACTACCAGATGTCGTTCCATCGCAGCCGGTTCGCCCGGCTCGACCAACTCATGCACGAGGAGGGCCTGCCGTCACCGTACGCCGAGCGGCTGTCAGAGTGGGCGGAGGACCCGGAGGCCGAGGCGCGGCTCACGACGTTCGTGCCGTGCGGCGACTATTTCCCGATCCGGGACGCCGCCCTGAAGGCCCACGCCACCCAGGTCGACCCCGACGGCTTCTGGTTCGCCGTCCCGCTGAAGATCCAGCAGGTGGGCTGGCCGACGGAGGACTTCCAACTCGTGCGCTCGATGGTGCCGACCGAGCTCCCCGAGGACGACCTCTTCGCCGGCCTCGACACCCACGTCGTCGCTCCCGACGCGGAGTGGTACTACCAGATCTGACCGCCCGACCGACCACCCGACCCAGGACGCCTCCGCGGAAACGCCTCCGCGGAGGCGTCCTGGCATGCGAATGAGGTCATATATAGAACGAACGTACGAATACTGTCAGACCCGGGTGTTGGGATGCTCCTATGACGGATGACGTGATGAACCCGCTTGTCGCGGAGGGTATGGGTCTGCAGCTTCAGGGCTTGGCCGCGCGCCGGGCGAGCCTCGATTTCGAGTTCCTGCACCTGGTGGGGCAGTTCGACGCCGGGCAGGGGTGGGCATCGTTCGCGGGTGCGAAGTCCACGGCGCACTACCTCGCCTGGGCGTGTTCGGTGGGCGCCAGCGCGTCGCGCGAGCAGGTGCGGGTCGCGCGGGCCCTGCGGGGGCTGCCGGTGGTGTCGGAGTTGTTCGCGGCAGGGCGGCTCTCCTACTCGAAGGTCCGCGAGTTGACGCGGGTCAGCGACGAGTTGGCCGAGGCCGAGTTGTGCGCCCTGGCGCTGGAGATGACGGCGTCCCAGCTCGCGAGAACCGTGTCGGCCTACCGGGGGGCCGCGGGCACGCGGATCAGGCAGGTGGAACGGCGCCGGTATTCCAGCCGTGGCACGGCCGACGGCATGGTGCGCATCAGCATCGTCCTGGCGCCGGAGGAGGCGGCGCTGGTCGACGCCGCCGTCGAGGCCGCCGCGCGGCGGGGGGCTGACGACGGAGGTGAGCCGCTCGATCGCGTCCAGGGGCTGCTCGACGTGGCGGCCGGGCATCTCGACCGCCTGCCGGGCGAGCCGGCTGACGACCACACGCTGGTCGTGGTGCAGGTCAGCGCGGAGTCCCTGGTCGGCGAGGACGTGCCGGCCGCGCCCGATACCGCGGCGCGGTCGTCCTGGCGCGCCCTTGAGGCGGGGGCGTGTCACGTCGTCGGTCAGGGTCCGGTCGAACCCGCGGTCGCGCGACGCCTGGCGTGCACGGCGTTGCTGCAAGGCGTCCTGACCGCCGATGGCGAGGTGTTGCGGATGGGCCGGGCCAAACGGCTGGCCACGCGCGCGCAGCGGCGCGCCCTGCGCGTCCGCGATCACGGGGTGTGCCAGTTCCCCGGCTGCCATCAGGCCAGGCATCTGGACGCCCACCACGTGATCCCGTGGTGGGAACGTGGGCGGGAGGGCGGCCCCACCGATCTGGAGAACCTCGTCCTGGTGTGCCGACGGCATCACGTCGTGGTGCACGAGGGCGGGTTGACGCTGACGCGGTCCGCGAGCCCGTGGCGACGTTTCGAGGTGCGGCTCCCCGACGGACGCCTGCTGTCGGACGCCTGGCTCGGCGGCGTCTCCGCGGAGACGCTCGAGCACCTGGTGGTGACGGACGCCACGGCCCGCGGCGCCGGGTTGGAACCGATCGCGACGTTCGAGACGGAGATCGGGGCAGACGACCCCGCCCGGATCGCGCCCCGCGCCGGCGGGGAGGGGTTCAGTCTGCACGAGTGCGTCCGGGTGCTCTTCGACATCCGCCGTCCCGACGCCGAGGAGGCCGCCTGAGCGCGGGGCGCGTGAGCGACTCCGCCGCCAGGGGCGTCCGGGGGTAGGCTGGGCCGGGCAAGGAGGAGTGATGATTCTGCTCGACCTCGGTGCGCTCGTCGCACCCGGCTGGACGGCGCTGCTGCTCGTCGTGATCCTCGGCCTCGTGATCACGTTCCTGTTCTTCAGCATGCGCAAACAGTTGCGGCGCATCGACGTGCCGGTCGATCAGCAGCGTCCCGACGCCGCCCCGTTCGCCGACGACGGACCGCGCCGCTGACCCCAGTAGGCTGGCGGCCATGCCCCAACGCCTCGCGAAGTCGTCCAGCCCCTACCTGCGGCAGCACGCGTCGAACCCGATCGACTGGTGGCCCTGGGGTTCGGCGGCGCTAGAGTCGGCGAAGAAGCGCGACGTCCCGCTGCTGATCTCGATCGGCTACTCCGCGTGCCACTGGTGTCACGTGATGATGCACGAGTCCTTCGAAGACACGGAGGTCGCGCGGTTCGTCAACGAGCACTTCGTGCCCATCAAGGTCGACCGCGAGGAGCGTCCCGACGTCGACGCCGTCTACATGCGGGCGACCCAGGCCCTCACCGGCCAGGGCGGTTGGCCCATGACCGTGTTCGCGACGCCCGACGGCGAGCCGTTCTTCGCGGGCACCTACTACCCGCCGGAGCCCCGCGGTGGCATGCCGTCGTTCCGGCAGGTGGTGGAGGCCCTCGCGGATGCCTGGGCCACCCGGCGCGACGAGGTGACCGGCAGTGCGGCGTCCATCGTGGAACAGCTCGCGTCGATCAATCAGCTTCCGGCCGCCGAGCAGGCGCCCAACGTGTGGGAGACGATGGACAAGCTGTCGGCCGAGTTCGACCTGGTGCACGGCGGCTTCGGCGGCGCGCCGAAGTTCCCGGCGCCGCTGCTGGTGGACGCCCTCCTCGTGAAGGGCGAACCCGCCAGTCTCGACATGGCCCAGCGCACGCTGGAGGCGATGGCGCGCGGCGGCGTCCACGACCAGGTCGGCGGCGGGTTCCACCGGTACGCGGTCGACGCGGGCTGGGTCGTACCCCACTTCGAGAAGATGCTGTACGACAACGCCCTGCTGCTCGGCGCGTACGCACGCGGTTGGCGCCGGACGCCGAGTCACGACGAGGCCCTGCGCGCGCTCTTCGAGCGCTCCGCGCGCGGCATCGTCGCGTGGCTGAAGCGGGAGATGATCGTGCCGTCCGGCGGGTTCGCCGCGAGCCTGGACGCCGACTCCGCCGACGCGCACGGCATGCCCCATGAGGGCATCTACTACGTGTGGAACCACGACCTGCTCGTCGACTGCCTCGGCGAGGAGGACGCGGAATGGGCCGAGGGTGTCTTTCACGTGACGACGACCGGCACGTTCGAGTACGGGCTGTCCACGCTGCAGTTGCGCGGGGTGCCGGATGCCGAGCGGCTGGCGTCCGTCTGCGAGCGGCTGCTGGCCGAGCGGCAGACGCGCTTCGCTCCGCCGCGCGACGACAAGGTCGTCACGGCCTGGAACGGCTGGATGATCGACGCCCTCGTGCAGGCCGCCCTGATCTTCGACGAGCCGGAGTGGCTGGAGTTGGCGCGCGACTCCGCGGAGACGCTGTGGGCCCTGCACTGGGCCGAGGGCGGCCTGCGACGCTCGTCCCACGACGGGGTGGTCTCCACCGTGCGCGCGTTCGCCGACGATTACGGGGCCCTCGCCCTCGCCTTCGGCCACCTCGCGGGTGCGCTGGGGGACGCGGGGTGGCTCAAGCACGCCGTCCGGCTGCTCGATCAGGCGATCGAGCGCTTCGGCGCCGACGACGGAGGCTTCTACGACGCCCGCGAGTCGGCCACGTCGGGGCTCTACGCGCGCCCGCGCGACGTGTCCGACAACCCGACGCCGTCCGGCACCAGCTCGCTCGTGTCGGCGCTGCGCGTGGTCGGGCTGCTCGCCGACCGGCCCGACTTCCTCGAACGAGCCGACGCCGCTGCCCCGACCACGTGGGGCACCGTCGAGGCCGGCCCGCGGTTCGCGCCGGCGGCGCTCACCGACGTGATCATCGCCGACGAGGCCCGTCAGGGCCTGAAGCCGGCCGTCGCGGTCGTCGTGGACGCCTCGAGCAGCCCGTTGTCCCGCGCCGCCGTCGCGACCTGGCGGATGGCCCCGGCCGGCACGGTGATCGTGGCCGGCAAGCCCGGCACGAAGGGGTTCGCCCACCACTTCGATCAGCGTCCGGTGGTGCGCTCCGACGAGGCGTCCGCCGGCGAGGCGGAGGAGGCGAAGATCACGCACGCGTCCATCGGCGGGGCGGGCCAGGTGGACGCCGAGTACGACCAGCACGCCGACGTCGAGACGGGCGGCACGGTGTACGTCTGCCGTGGCGAGACGTGCTTCGCGCCGGCGTCCACGGTCAAGGGCATCCGGCGGGCGCTCTGGTCGCGCGCCTGAGCGAGCCGTCTTTAGGATGAGGCCATGAAGCTGCTCGTCACCTCCACGGCCCCGTTCGAGTTCGATCCGCCCGAGGGCGTCGACGTCGTGTATGTCGACCCGGGTGAGCTGGTGCCGCCCGAGCATCTGGACGCCGACGCGGCCGTCGTCGAGGGAGGCGCCGCGCCCGCGGTGACCCAGCTCGCGCGGGAGGCCTCCCGGCTGCGGTGGGTGCAGACGCTGGCGGCGGGGCCGGACGGCGTCTTCAAGGCCGGCTTCGGGCCCGACGTGCAGATCACGAACGGGCGCGGGTTCCACGACCAGACGGTCTCCGAGGTGGCGCTGGCGCTCGCCCTCGCGGGCGTGAATCGGCTGCCTCGGCTGCTGGAGCTGCAGAAGCAGCACGTCTTCGCCCACGACGAGTTCGGCGCCTGGAGGGCGCTCCACCCCGACGACCGGGTCGCCACGCTGATCGGGGCGAACGTCCTCATCTGGGGGTTCGGGTCCATCGGGCAGACGGCCGCGAAGCTGTTCGCGGCGGCGTCCGCCCACGTGCGCGGGGTGGCGAACTCGGCCGGCGAGCGCGCCGGCTTCGAGGTGTTCACCGACGAGTCCCTGCCGGAGCTGCTGCCCGAGACCGACGTGCTGGTCATGGTGCTTCCCTCGACGCCCGAGACCGACAAGGCCCTCAATGCCGAGCGGATCGCGCAGCTCAAGCCCATCTCCTGGGTCGTGAACGTCGGCCGCGGCACGACCATCGACGAGGACGCCCTCGACGCGGCCCTTCGCTCCGGACGCCTTGGCGGCGCGGCGCTGGACGTCACGGCCACCGAGCCGTACCCGGCCGACGGGCCGCTGTGGGACGCCCCGAACTGCATCATCACCCCGCACGTCGCCGGCGGACGCGCGGTCGGGGCGGGCGAGTTCATCTGCCGCAACATCGAGCGGCTGCGGCGCGGTGAGCCGTTGGAGAACCTGGTTTCTCGCTGACGTGGCCGTCCGCGTCGAGCGGGCGCCGGGGGAGGCGTCCGGGGGAGGGTGCGCCTGCACGGGGGGCGCCGGGGGCTTCTGCCGCGGCGCGCATCCGACCGCTACCCTGGGGGCCATGTCGTGGGCCAAGACGCGCGAGTGGGCCGACCGGCTCCATCCGGCGGGGCTGCTGTACTCGACGTACGAGCAGCGGCTGCGCGCCGAGCTCGATCCTGCGCGGCTGCCCGGGCACGTGGCCGTCCTCGCCGACGGCAACCGGCGCTGGGCGCGGCTGAACGCCCCCGGCCAGCCCCTCGTGGTGGGCTACCAGGCGGGCGCCGACAAGCTGAAACACTTCGTCCAGTGGTGCGATGAGGCCGGCATCGGCACGGTCACGCTCTGGGTGCTGTCCACCGAGAACCTCACCCGCAGCGAGGACGCGGAGGTGCTTCCGCTGCTGGGCGTCATCGTCGGCCTGGTCGAGGAGCTGGCGGCGACGGGCCGGTGGCGCGTCAAGCCGGTGGGCGACCTGTCGCTGCTGCCCGACACGATGGCGGCGAGCCTGCGCGCGGCGCAGGAGGCGACGGCGTCCGTGGAGGGCATGCGCGTGAACGTCGCGGTGGCCTACGGGGGGCGGCACGAGCTGCGGGACGCCGTCCGGTCGCTGCTCGCGAAGGAGGCCGCGCGGGGCACGTCGCTCGGTGATCTCGCGCAGACCTTGGAGATCGACGACATCGCCGAGCACCTCTACACGGCCGGCCAGCCGGATCCGGATCTGATCATTCGCACCTCGGGGGAGCAGCGGCTCTCGGGGTTCCTCATGTGGCAGTCGGCGCACAGCGAGTTCTACTTCTGCGAGGCGCTGTGGCCCGACTTCCGGCGCGTCGACTTCCTGCGCGCCCTGCGCTCGTACGGCAATCGCGAGCGCCGCTACGGCCGCTGAGGCGGCGTCCGGTCGGGTGACCGCGCCGTCGGTTCTGCGCACCGCCCGTTAACGAGCTGAACCGCCAGCCTCGGGGGACGGGCTGGCGGTTCTGTTCGCACGGTGCGGGATTGACCATGGAGGGAGTCAACCCCAAGTTCGGTGGCTCGGGACCAGCGAGCCTGACGTTCGGACCACCGCTGACAACAAATCTAGCCCCCTTCGGTGCGCGGACTCCAGCCCGGCGAGGGTGTTCGGCACCATCGAACGACGAGGTCGGTACTTTAGTACCACGGCATATGTCGTGCTCACGGGTGGGTTCGGACGCCGCCGGCGCGGTCGGCCGCACCATCACCGCGCTCCAGCGCGCGTTCCTGGTGCGCTCA
>CALMAD010000157.1 GCA_937859105.1 uncultured Propionibacteriaceae bacterium | reverse complement strand
GACCGCATGGACATCGAGCGCGAGCGCGGCATCACGATCAAGTCCAATGCCGTTCGCGTGCCGTGGCAGGTCGAGGGTGCCGACTACGTGCTGAACATGATCGACACGCCCGGCCACGTCGACTTCACCTACGAGGTCTCCCGCAGCCTGGAGGCCTGCGAGGGCGCGATCCTGCTCGTGGACGCCGCCCAGGGCATCGAGGCGCAGACGCTGGCGAACCTCTACCTGGCGATGGGCGCCGACCTGCACATCATCCCGGTGCTCAACAAGATCGACCTGCCCGGCGCCCAGCCCGACAAGTTCGCGGCCGAGCTGGCGCACCTGGTCGGCTGCGACCCGAGCGAGGTCTTCCGCGTCAGCGCCAAGACGGGCGAGGGCGTCCCCGAACTGCTCAACGCGATCGTCGCCCAGGTGCCGCCGCCCGAGGGCGACCCCAAGGCGTCCGCGCGGGCCCTGATCTTCGACTCGGTATACGACACCTACCGAGGGGTGGTCACGTACGTCCGCGTCGTCGACGGCGCCCTGTCGCACCGCGAGCGCATCCTCATGATGAGCACCAAGGCGACCCACGAGGTGCTCGAGATCGGCGTCATCAGCCCCGAGCCGGTGGAGTCCCGCGGACTCGGGGTCGGCGAGGTCGGCTACCTGATCACCGGCGTCAAGGACGTCCGGCAGAGCCGGGTCGGCGACACCGTCACGCTCGCGACGAAGCCCGCGAAGAAGGCGCTGGCCGGCTACCGGCATCCGCGTCCGATGGTCTACGCCGGCATCTACCCGATCGACGGGGCCGACTTCCCCGAGCTCCGCGAGGCCCTGGAGAAGCTGCAGCTCAACGACGCCGCGCTCACCTTCGAGCCCGAGACCTCGGGCGCGCTCGGCTTCGGCTTCCGCGTCGGCTTCCTCGGCCTGCTGCACATGGAGATCGTCCGCGAGCGCCTGGAGCGCGAGTTCCGACTCGACCTCATCTCGACGGCGCCGAACGTCGTCTACCGCGTCGTCATGGAGGACGCCACCGAACACGTCGTCACCAACCCCAGCGAGTACCCCGAAGGCAAGATCGCCGAGGTGTGGGAGCCGGTCGTCAACGCCACGATCCTCACCCCGACCGATTTCATCGGCACCGTCATGGAGCTGTGCCAGAGTCGCCGCGGCACGCAGACCGGCTTGGACTACCTCTCCGAAGACCGCGTCGAGATCCGCTACACGCTGCCCCTGGCCGAGATCGTGTTCGACTTCTTCGACGCCCTGAAGTCACGCACCAAGGGGTACGCGAGCCTCGACTACGACGAGGCCGGCGAGCAGGCGTCCGACCTGGTGAAGGTCGACATCCTGCTGCACGGCGACCCGGTGGACGCCTTCTCGAGCATCGTCCACCGCGACGCGTCCTATTCCTATGGCCTGGCGATGGCGAAGAAGCTCAAGGAGCTGATCCCGCGCCAGCAGTTCGAGGTGCCGATCCAGGCCGCGATCGGCGCCCGGGTGATCGCCC
>CALMAD010000156.1 GCA_937859105.1 uncultured Propionibacteriaceae bacterium | reverse complement strand
TGCAGCACCGCATGGACGTCATCAACATGTCGCTCGGCTCGCCCTTCGGCCGGGTCAACGACCCGACGTCGGTGGCCGCCACGAACGCGGTCGCCGCGGGCGTCGTGGTGATCGCCTCGGCGGGCAACAGCGGGCCGAACCCGTACCTCACCGGCGCGCCCGGCGCCGGGCGCGGGGTGGTGTCGGTGGCGGCGACGGACTCCTCGGAGACGTTCCCCGGCGCGACGATCTCGCTGCCGGGCGGCTCCACGGTCGACGCGATCAACGCCAACGGCGCGACGCTGCCGGGCGGCCCCCTGCGGGTGGTCGTGCTCGCCGACGACCCGGCGACGCCCGAGAACGAGGCGCTCGGCTGCTCGGAGGAGGCCTACACGAAGGCGGGCATCACCAAGGCGGCCGGAGCTCCGGCCCAGATCGCGGTATCGCAGCGCGGCAGTTGCGCCCGCGTCGCCAAGGCGATCTTCGCGCAGAAGGCCGGGGCGGACGCCGCGCTCATGATCAACAACGCCGACATCTACCCGCCGTACGAGGGGCCGATCGCGTCGAACCCCGACACGGGCGAGGCCTACGAGGTCACGATCCCGCTGCTCGGCGTCAAGGCGAGCGACGGGCCGACCGTCAACCCGGCCGCGGGCCAGCAGGTGACGCTCGCGGCGTCCCGGCTGGCGAACCCGGGCTTCCGCGGGTTCGGCTCGTTCTCTTCGGGCGGCCCGCGCAACGGCGACTCCGGCCTGAAGCCGGGCGTGAGCGCGCCGGGCGTGTCGATCGCCTCGGCGTCCGTGGGCACCGGCACCGACGCGCAGTACCTGTCGGGCACGTCCATGGCGGCCCCGCACGTGGCGGGCATCGCCGCGCTGACCGTGCAGGCGCACCGCGGCTGGACGGCGTCCGACGTCGCCGCAGCCCTGGTGTCGACGGCCGACCCGGCGAAGGTGAGCGGGTACCGCCTGACGCTCGGCGGGGCCGGGCTCGTCGACACCGCGCAGTCGGTCGGCACGAAGGTGGTCGCGACGGGCGACACGTACGTGTCCGGAACCGAGTCGTACAAGGAGCCCTCCCTGTCGTTCGGACTGGCCGAGTTCAACGGGACCTTCCGCGGCACGAAGACCGTCACGCTGGTGAACCACGGGACGCAGGCGATGACGTTCCGGGCCGCGCAGGAGGCGTCCCGGCAGTCTCGTCCGGCGCGGTTGTCGTTCTCGCCGGCGTCCGTGCGGGTGCCGGCCGGCGGGCAGGCGACCGTCCGGGTGACGCTGACTGCCCGCTCGCGCGACGTCGGCTCGGCCGTGGACGAGAACGACCCGTTCGGCTTCCACGAGGTATCCGGCAGCGTGCGGCTGACGTCCGGCTCGACGGTGCTGCGCGTGCCGTACCTGCTGGTGCCCCGGGCCGTGGCGAACATCACGGCGACGCCGATCGGTCAACTGCGGTCGAGCGGGCAGACCCGCGTGGCGGTGGCGAACGCCGGCGGCGCGCTGGCCGCGGGGGCCGACGTCTACACGTGGGGCCTCACCGACCCGGCGAACGACGTCGACCCGAAGTCGACCGGCTCGGGCTTCGACCTGCGGGCGGCGGGCGTCCAGGCGGCCGATGTCGGCGGCAAGAAGATGCTCGTGTTCGCGGTGACCATGCACGACCGGTTCTCGAATGCCGCGTCGAACGAGTACGACGTGAGCATCGACACCAACGGCGACGGCAAGCCCGACTACGTGGTGTTCGCGGCCGACTCCGGGCAGATCCGCGCCGGGGACGCCAACGGCCTGTCGGAGGTCTTCATCAAGGAGGTCGCGACCAACCGCATGGCGGCGTCCGGCTATCTGACGGTCGCGCCCACCGACGGCAGCACGGTGCTGCTGCCCGTCGAGGCCGCCGACCTCGGGCTCACGCAGAGCAAGGGCGACTTCTCCTACCAGGTGTCGTCGTACTCGCTGGAGGGTCCGTTCAGCGACGAGATCGCCGGCGCCGCACGGTACAACCCGTGGAAGAAGGCGTTGTCGGACGGCCAGTACCTGACCGTCGGCGTCAACCGGGTCGTCCCGGTGACGCTGCGTGCGGACGCCGCGAACTGGCGCGCGCAGCGTCCGCTCGGGGCGATGGTCGTGGCCCTCGACAACCGCTCCGGCGCGAAGGAGGCCACGCTGATCCGCGGTCGGTAGGCCCGGCGGGCGGGGGCGATCGTTCCCCCGCCCGGCCCTCAGAGGCCGACGGCGGCGGAGGGCAGCACGGGCAGCGTCAGGACGCTGCGGTGGCCGGCGTCGTGGTGGAGCGTGATCTCGACCGGACGCCCGCCGGCCGGGTCGCTCACCGAGTAGCGCGGCCAGTTCGACCCGGCGAGATCGAGCCGGATCGCGTGGCCGGGCAGGAACACGTTGCCGGTGGCCCACAGGTCGATCTCGACCTCCTCGGGCTCGCCGGGCGTGAGGGGGTCGCGGCGGTCGAGCCCGCGGCGTCCGCTCAGCCGCAGGACGCCGTCGGTCAGGATCGTGCTGCGGCCATCAGGCGCGACGTCGGCGAGGGTGGCGTGCAGGTGGGCGTCGGGGGCGTCCGCGCTGACCCAGACGCGCAGCCGCACCGGCCCGACGACGGCGAGCGGCGCGTCGAGCGTGGGGCCGGTAAAGGTGACGACATCCGCACGCCGCTCGACCTCCTGCTGGTCGAGCGGGCCCGCGTTGTGCGGCAGCCCGAGCAGCATCGGGCCGCCGCAGGTGGGGACCGGGTCCGCCGGGTCATGCACGAACCCGGTGGACGCCTCGCCCGCGGCGGCCCCCGGCTCCGGCAGCAGGACGCCGGCGCCGGCGTCGGCGTCGCGGCCGAGCGCCCAGCGCGTCGGCTCGGCGTCCGGTACGGGCCAGTCGGGCAGGTCGACCCAGCGGTTCAGGCCCAGGAGGTACACCCGCGCGCGGCCGGCGGGCAGCCGGGCGGCGGCCGCGGCGTCCCCGAGGCTCGCGCGCCAGAAATCGAGCTGCAGGACGTCCAACCCCGCGTCGACCGGCTTCGCCCGCGGCAAGACCAGGCCCCCCAGGTCGCCGGTGCGGTTGATGTGCGTCCAGGGGCCGATCACGAGCCGCTGCCCCTCGGACGCCACCCCCTGCCGCATGAGGCGGTAGTTGCGCAGCGTGCCGCCCTGGAAGACGTCGTACCAGCCGGACACGTGCAGCGCCGGCACGTCCAGCCCGCGCAGGGACGCCTCGGAGTACGCGAGCCCCTCCCAGTACTCGTCGCGCAGCGGATGCCGGACCCACTCGGCCAGGTGCGCGCCGGCGGGGTGGGCCTCCGCGAGCCGGTCCGCGAACTCGGCGATGCCGAGCTCGCGCAGCAGCGGCGCGGACTCGAAGACGTCCATCGGCAGCACGTCGTCGGGCACCTCGGGCAGCCCGTCGCGCACGCGTCCGTCGGTCACGCGCAGCCGCGCCCACTCGTAGCCCGGCCCCTCCAGCAGGACGCCGCCGCGCATCGCGAGGTCGTCGTCGTACGTCGAGGGCGCGACCCAGGGGGTCATCGCGGCGATGCCGTCGGCGTCCGCGCGGGCGGCGGTGAACTGCGTTGTCGTCACGTAGGAGTGGCCGAACGTGAGCACCGACCCGTCGCACCACGGCAGCGCGGCGAGCGCGCGCCGGGTCGCCACGCCGTCGGACGCCTCGTCGCGGTAGAACCGGAACGTCCCGTCGCTGCGGTCAGTGCCGCGGCACGCCTGGACGCCGACCGCGAACCCCGCCGCGACCGCGCGCTCCACCGAGACGTCGGTCTGGAGCTCGAACATCTCCGCCATGGCCCCCGGACGCTCCACGTCGCGCCCCATGAGCTTCAGGGTGAGCCGGCCGCCGAGCAGGTACGGAGTCCGGGCCAGCAGCAGCGGCACCGGACGGGACGCCGAGTCGTTCGGCCGGGCGACGTCGGTCAGCAGGGTGACCCCGTCGGGCATGACCGTCCGGAGCGTCTCCCGGATCACCGGGGCTCGCACAAGGTGGCGGAGTCGCCGCTCCCGAAGCGGTAGTCGTACTGCCGCCCGCCGGTCTCCACGATCACGCGCATGCCCTCCACGAGCGCCTGCGAATACATGCCGCCCGGCGTCGGGCAGCCGAGCGAGCTGTCGTTCCACGTCACCGATTCGGCGCTCACGACCTTCGCGGACGCCGCGTCGACACCGCGGTTGCCGAGGTCGGCCTTGATGGCCTGCAGGCGCGCGTCACTCACGGACGCCGGCGCCCCGCTCGGCGCGGGGCTCAGCGGGGGCATGGTGCGGAACGTCGGGCGTCCGGTGGACGGGGACGCCGGGGTGGCCGGCGACGCCGGGCTCACCGCCGTGGTCGGGGACGCCGCGATCGGCAGCGACACGGGCCCGCTGGGCTCGGGGCTGGGGCTGGCGGTCATGGGTCCTCCGGGGGTGCAGGCGGCCAGGGCGGTCACCGAGACGACGGCGGCCAGTGCCAGAGCGCGGGGGCGACGGCGTCCACTCATGGCGACTCCTTATTCGGCGATGCGATCGGCGACCGGCAGCGCGGTCGGCGACGGACGCCCCCAGCCTATTGCCCGTGGCAACCGCGAGGGGAGGCGACGGGCGTCCGGCTTGACGGTGGCGGGACCGCCAGGAAGGGTGGGGCCCTGTGACGACAGGTTATCCGACTCCTCCGACGACGTCCGCCGCAACTGACCCGGTCTCCGCGGCCGCCCCCCAGCGGCGCGCGCGGTTCGCCGACCCCGACTGGTGGCGCAGCGCGGTGGTCTACCAGATCTACCCGCGCTCGTTCGCCGACGCGAACGGCGACGGGACGGGCGACGTCCGCGGGATGATCGACCGGCTGCCGTACCTCGCGGCCCTCGGCGTGGACGCCGTCTGGGTCAGCCCGTGGTACCCGTCGCCGCTGCTGGACGGCGGCTACGACGTCGCCGACTACCGCGACATCTCCCCCGACTTCGGCACGCTCGCCGAGGCCGACGAGTTCGTCGCGCGCGCCCACGAGCTCGGCCTGCGCGTGTTCATCGACCTCGTGCCGAACCACTGCTCCTGGGAGCATCCGTGGTTCCAGGCCGCCCTCGCCGCCGAACCCGGCTCGCCCGAGCGCGACCTGTTCATCTTCCGCGACGGCCAGGGGCCGGACGGCGACGAGCCGCCCAACAACTGGCCCGCGATGTTCGGCGGCGACGCCTGGACGCGCGTCACCGACGCCGACGGGACGCCCGGGCAGTGGTACCTGCACCTGTTCGACGTGTCGCAGCCGGACTGGAACTGGAGCAACGAGCGCGTCCGGGCGGAGTTCGACGCGATCCTGCGGTTCTGGTGCGACCGCGGCATCGACGGCTTCCGCGTCGACGTGGCGATCGCGATGGCCAAGGACATGACGCTGCCCGACGTCCGCGTCGACCCGAAGACCGGGCGCGGCACCCTCGACCCGTACCCGGGTTCCCCCGCCTGGGACCACGCCGACCTGCCCGCCATCCAGCGGCGCTGGCGGGCGATCTCCGACGAGTACGCCGACACCGAGCTCGGCGCCCGCGTCTTCGTGTCGGAGGCGTACCTCGACCCGCTGGAGCGGCTCATCAAGTACGTCGAGCCCGGACGCCTCCACCTCACGTTCAACTTCGATGCGCTCCTGTCGGGGTGGTCGGCGGCGTCCCAGCGGGAGGTCATCCGCCGGACGATCGCGCTCCACGACGCCGTCGGAGCGACGCCGACGTGGGTGCTGGGCAACCACGACAACGTCCGGGTGGCGACGCGGTACGGCAAGCCGTGGACCGGCCTGGACTATGCGGGCGAGGTCGACGGCGGCGACCCGGCCGACCTCAGCGCGCAGCTGCTCGCCATGCCCACGGACGCCGCCCTCGGGCTGCGCCGCGCCCGCGCGGCGGCCCTGCTGGAGCTGGCGCTGCCGGGCGGGGCGTACGTCTACCAGGGCGAGGAGCTCGGGCTCGACGAGGTCGAGGACCTCCCCGACGACGTCCTCCAGGACCCGTCCTGGGAGCGCTCCGGCCACACCGTCCGCGGTCGCGACGGCTGCCGCGTCCCGCTGCCGTGGTCGGGCGACCGGCCGCCGTTCGGCTTCTCGGGCCCCAGCTCGGCGCCGGACGCCCCCGGAGACGTTCCCGCGGGAACGTGGCTGCCCCAGCCCGAGCGGTGGGCCGGCCGGACCGCGGCCGACCAGGAGGGCGACCCGGCGTCCACCCTCTCCCTCTATCGGCGCGCGCTCGCCGAGCGGCAGGCGAACCCGGCGCTCGGCGCCGGGGCGTTGGCGTGGCACCCCCTCGACGGCGGCGACGTGCTGGCGTTCACCCGCGGCGAGCACTTCTGCTGCGTGGTGAACTTCTCCGCCGACGGCGTCCGGCTGCCCGAGGGGTCCGAGGTGCTCGTCTGCTCGGACGCCGACGCGGCCGACGGCGTCCTGCCGGGGCATGCGGCGGCGTGGCTGAGGATCTGACGTCGGACCCGCCTCGGGGGATCCGGGTCTACCCCTCGCCGGTGCGCCGGGCGTAGTCGGCGACCTTCTCGAGCTGGTGGAACGCCTGGACGTAGCGGCGCGTCCCGGAGATGGAGCGCATCACGACCGAATCCGTGCGCGCGCCGCCGCCGGGCAGGTACCGGACGCCCGGCAGCAGGTCGCCGTCGGTGATGCCCGTCGCGACGAACACGCAGTTGTCGCCGCTGACCAGGTCGTTCGTGTCGAGGACGCGGGCCGGGTCGAAGCCGGCGGCGATCGTCCGTTCGCGCTGCTCGTCGGTCGTGGGGTGCAGACGCGCCAGGATGCGCCCGCCGAGGCACTTCATCGCCACCGCCGTCACGACCCCCTCGGGGCTGCCGCCGCGTCCGACGAGGATGTCGATCGCCATGTCGGGCGACGCGGCCTGCACGGCGCACGCGACGTCGCCGTCGGTGAAGATGCGGGTGCGGGCGCCGGCCTCGCGGACCTCGCGGGCCAGGTCGGCGTGCCGCTCGCGGTTCTGGACGGCGACGATGATCTCGGCGACGTCCTTCCCCTTCGCCCGCGCGACCTGCCGGATGTTCTCGGCGATCGGGGCGTCCAGGTCGATGACGTCGGCGGCGTCGGCCCCGACGACGAGCTTGTCCATGTAGAAGCACATGCACGGGTCGTACATCGTGCCCCCGTCGGCGGCGGCGAGCACGGCGATCGAGTCGCGGGCGCCCCAGGCGAGCAGCCGCGTCCCATCGACCGGGTCGACCGCGATGTCGACGCGCGGGCCCTCGCCCGTGCCCACCCTCTCGCCGTTGGCGAGCATGGGCGCCTCGTCTTTTTCGCCCTCGCCGATGACGATCGTGCCGTCCATGCGCACCTCATTCAGGATGCGCCGCAGCGCCGCCACGGCCGCGCCGTCGCCCGACTCCTTGTCGCCGCGGCCGGCCCAGCGGCCCGCCGACAGGGCCGCCGCCTCGGTCGCGCGCATCAGGTC
>CALMAD010000155.1 GCA_937859105.1 uncultured Propionibacteriaceae bacterium | reverse complement strand
CTCTACGTGCTGGTGGGAGGGCGGCGCGCGGTCGGGCTGTGGCTGACGATTCGCACCCGCGGCGTCCAGGTGCGCCTGTTCGGCGACATGCTGCGCTACGTCGCGCATTCGCGGTCGGGGGCCGAGGGGGGCATCTCGTCGTTCCAGGCGTTCGCGATCGGCATGGCCACGCGCATCGGCATCGGCAACATCACCGGCGTCGCGCTGGCGCTCGTCATGGGCGGCCCGGGCGCGATCTTTTGGATGTGGGTCGTCGCCGCCGTCGGCATGGCCACCGGCTTCGCCGAGGCGACGCTGGCGCAGCTGTTCAAGGTGCGGTGGAACGACGGCACATTCCGGGGCGGGCCCGCCTACTACATCTCCGTCGGGCTGCGGTCGCGCGGGTGGGGCGTCCTGTTCGCGGTGCTGCTCGTGTTCGCGATGGCCGTCGCGATGCCGATGGTGCAGTCGAACACGATCGCGGTGGGCGTGGCCGAGGCGCACGGCGTCCCGACGTGGGTGTCGGCGCTCGTGCTGGCGGCGCTGACGGCGCTGGTCGTGTTCGGGGGCGTCCGGGGGGTGGCGCGGGCCGCGGAGTGGATCACGCCGCTCATGGCGCTCGGCTACCTCATCATCGCGGTGGTCGTGATCGCCACGAACATCGCCCAGGTGCCCGCCTTCCTCTCCGACATCGTCTCGGGGGCGTTCGGGCTGCGTCCGGGGCTGGCCGGCATCGGCGGCGGGCTGACCGCCGCGCTGCTCAACGGGGCCCAGCGGGGCCTGTTCACCAACGAGGCCGGCATGGGCACCGCGCCGAACGCGGCGGCCACCGCGACGGTCGCGCACCCGGTGCAGCAGGGGCTCATCCAGAGCCTCGGGGTGTTCGTCGACTCGATGCTGATCTGCTCGGCGACGGCGTTCATCATCCTCTCGACCGGATCGGTCGTCTACACGCCCGGGGTGACGCAGCGCGAGCAGTCGGCGTCCCTCACGACCGAGGCCGTGACGCACCAGTTGGGCGCGTGGGCGTCCTGGCCCATGTCGGTGATGATCTTCTTCTTCGGGTTCAGCTCGATCCTGGGCGCGTACGCGTACGCCCAGGTGAACGTCGACTTCCTCCGCCGCCGGCCCGGCCGGCACCTGCTGCTGGCGGCCGTCACCGTGCTGACGACCGGCATCGGCGCGGTGCAGGCCCTGCCGACGGTCTGGATCCTCATGGACACCGCCATGGCCCTCATCACCATCGTGAACCTGATCGGCCTGGTCGCGCTCACCAGGTGGGTCGTCGCGGCCCTGCGCGACTACGAGGGACGCCGCCGCGGCGAGGTCGCGTTCGTTCCCGACGAGATGCCGGACGCCGCCCTGCTCAGCGCGTGGCGCTGAGGGGCGGCGTCGGTCGGGCCCACGGGAGCCTCACCGCGGGGATGCGGACGTTCAGGCGGTGCGGCGATCCTTCAGGATCGCG
The DNA here is from genome assembly GCA_937859105.1 of uncultured Propionibacteriaceae bacterium. GTDB lineage: Bacteria > Actinomycetota > Actinomycetes > Propionibacteriales > Propionibacteriaceae > Propioniciclava. Next base: position 3,171 of record CALMAD010000155.1, on the reverse strand, counting down.
GTCAGGATGAGCCCGAGGACGGCGGTGATCACCAGGGCCCACAACCCGAGCCGGTAGGAGTTCGTGGCCGCGTCGTACGTGGCGGCCATCACCAGCGGCGGGAAGTAGCCGCCGAGGGCGCCGGCCGCGGCGACCGTGCCGGAGACCGCCCCCGCCTTGTCCTTCGGCGCGATGCGCGGCACCCAGCCGAAGATCGACCCCTGGCCGAGGCCGAGGCAGGCGGCCATGAACAGGAACGCGAAGCCGGTGACGATGCCCTCGGGCGGCTCGAAGCTCACGATCGTCGCCATGACCGCGACGCCGAGCAGCGAGATGAGCGAGATGAGCTTGGGCCCGAGCTTGTCGGCCAGCATGCCGCCGAACGGGCGGGCGATGACGGCCGCGATGACGAACGACCCCATCCGGTTGCCGGCGCCGACCTGGTCGACCGTCTGCGGGTAGATCGTGGTGAGGTACTTCGGCAGGAACGTCGAGAACGCGACGAAGCCGCCGAAGACGATCGCGTACAGGAAGCACATCTGCCACGTGACCGCGAGCTTCAACGCGCCCGCGATGCGCGGGACGAGCGGCTGGTGCTGCGGCGTCCAGGCCGGGGACTCCTTCATGAGGAACCACACCAGGGCCGCGAACACGACGAGCGTGCCCGCGATGACGTAGTGCGTGGTCGCGTACCCGATGGACTGGGCGAGCCGCGGCGTCACGAACGCCGACACCGCCGTGCCGATCATGCCCATGCCGAACACGCCGTTGGCGAACCCGCGCCGCGAGGGCTCGTACCAGGCGCTCGAGAACGGGATGCCGATCGCGAACACGGTGCCGGCGACGCCCAGGCAGAAGCCGGACGCCAGCAGCAGCGGGTAGTTGTGGGTCTGCCCCGCCACCGAGACGAGGATGACGGCGGGGACCGCGAGCAGCAGGATCGCCGTGAACATCTTGCGGCCGCCGAGGCGGTCGGTGAGCGCGCCGACCAGGATGCGGCCGAGCGAGCCGACGATGATCGGCGTGGCGAGCATCATCGCGATCTCGCCCTCGGCCAGGCCCATCGACTGGGCGTAGGTGCGCTGCAGCGGGGCGATCGACATCCAGGCCCAAAAGCCGGCGGCGGACGCGAACGTGGCCAGAAGGACCTGGAAGAGTTGGCCGGTCAGCGCGGGCGCTGGGGCCTGTGGTGCGGTGGAGCTCATGCGGGACGTTCCTTCGACTCACACCGGACGCCGACCCCGGCGACGCGGTTTGGCTCGGCCTGATTTTCGGGACGAACGCTATCCCATCGACCCCCGCCGTGGGCGTCCTTTTTGAAGGAAAAGTGGAAGCGTTATTCGCGCGCCATCTGCGCGTAATCCCCGCCGGCCGCCAGCAGATCGGCGTGGCGTCCCCGCTCGACCACGCGGCCGTGATCCAGGACGACGATCTGGTCGGCGTCCCGGATCGTGCTGAGCCGATGGGCGATCGTCAGCGTCGTCCGGCCGGCGACGAGGTGGTCGAGGGCGGCCTGCAGCTCGCGCTCGGTCTCGTTGTCGAGGGCGCTGGTCGCCTCGTCGAGCACGAGCACTGTCGGGTTGCCGAGCAGCGTCCGCGCCACGGCGATGCGCTGGCGCTCGCCGCCGCTGAAGCGGTGGCCGCGGGCGCCCACGATCGTGTCGAGCCCGTCGGGCAGGTCGCGGACGACGTGGTCGACCTGCGCGGCGGCGAGCGCGTCCCACAGGTCGGCGGCGGAGGCGTCCGGGCGGGCCTGCCGCAGGTTCTCGCGGATGGTCGTGTGCGACAGGTAGGTCTCCTGCGTGACGACGCCGACGACGCGCGCCAGGTCGGCGGGCGCGATGTCGCGCAGGTCGACGCCGTCGATCGTGACCGAGCCGGCCGTCGGGTCGGCCAGCCGGACGAGCAGCGCCGCGACCGTCGACTTGCCCGACCCCGTCTCCCCCACCAGGGCCGCCGAGGTGCCGGCCGGGATCTCCAGGTCGAGGCCGGCGACGACGTCGGCGTCCCCGTCGGGGTAGCGATACGACACCCCGTCGAACCGGACGTCGCCGCGCACGCGGTCGGGCGGGAACGCCACCGGGTGGGCCGGCGGGGGCACCTCGACGGGCAGGTCGAGGTAGCCGAAGATGCGGCTGAGCAGGGCCATCGACGCCACCCACTGCGCGCCGACGTTCAGCAGCCCCAGCACGGGCCGGAAGATCGTGGCCTGCAGCGCGCTGAACGCGACGAGCGTGCCGATCGTGAGGCCGCCCGAGAACGCGGGGAAGCCCGCGGACAGGTAGATCACCGCGGGGATCGCGGCGAAGATCACCTGCATCGTCGCCATCCGCCACTTGCCGGCGAGCTGGGAGCGCAGGTCCAGGTCGACGAGGTCGTCGGAGGTGGCCTCGAAGGCGTCCAGGCGCGACTGGCCGGCGCCGAGCGTCTTGGTGAGCATCGCCCCGTTCACGCTGAGGGCCTCGTCGACCTGGGCGTGCAGGTCGGCCAGCACCCGCTGGCGCTGCGACGTGATGTCGCGCCTGATCAGCGCGACGCGCCGCGTCAGGTAGACCGCGGGCGGCAGGATGACCAGCGAGAGCAGCGACAGCCGCCAACTCAGCGCGGCCATCGCGATGGCCGTCGCGACGGCGGTCGTGAAGTTGGACGCCACGGACGTCGCCGTGGTCGTGATCACCGACTGCAGCCCGGCGATGTCGTTGAGCAGGCGGCTTTGGATCTCCCCGCCCCGCGTCCGCTTGAAGAACGAGATCGCCTGGTTCTGCACATGGTCGAACACGTCGACGCGCAGCCGGTGCATGACCCGCTCGCCGATGCGGCTCGCCAGCCAGGTCTGCGCGACGCCCAACACGGCGGTGACGAGGGCGATCGCGATCATGCCGGCCACCGCGAGGCCGAGCAGCCGCGTGTTCTGATGCGGCAGCGCGTCGTCGATGACGGCCCGCAGCAGGAACGGCTGCCCCATGCCGATCACGGACGCCGCGACGATCGTCAGCGTCAGCACGACGAGCGCCGCGCGGTGGGGCGCGAAGAGGTGGGCGACGCGGGAGAACTCCACGGGCGACTCGGTCAACTGGGCGCGGTCGGCCGGGTCGATCTTCGCCGGGCCGTGCGGCGGCCCGGTCATGCCGACGGCCAGCGGGTCGCTCACGCGGACACCTCCACGACCTGGCTGCCGGCCGGGACGGCGGG
>CALMAD010000154.1 GCA_937859105.1 uncultured Propionibacteriaceae bacterium | reverse complement strand
ATCCGCCCGACCCCGGCGGCGACCGAGGCGTAGGTCCGCACGAACGGCACGAACCGGCCCAGCACCAGGGCCTTCGCCCCGTAGCGCTCGAAGAACTTCTGCGTCTGCAGCAGGTGGTTGGCCGAGAAGATCTTGCCGAAGAAGTTGTCGCGCGGCTTGAACAGCCACGGCGAGACGAACTTGCCGACGAAGTAGCCGACCACGTTGCCCAGCACGGCCGCGATGGTCAGGATGACGCAGCAGACCGCCAGCACGGCCGGCTTGTCCAGCGTGCCGAAGGTGATCGACGGAGGCGTCATCGCGACGAACATGCCGACGGTGAACAGCAGCGAGTCGCCCGGCAGCACCGGGAAGATCGCGCACTCGGTGAAGATGATGAGGGCGACTCCCCACAGCGCCCAGTTGCCGAGGTTGTGAATCAGCACCGCGGGGTCGAGCCAGTCCGGCAGGAGCAGCGGGATGAGGGCGAGTTCGAGCATCACAGTCCCCAAGGGTAGCGTCGGGCCCGTGGACACCCTAGGAGAGGACGCGCTGGTTGCCACGAGCAACCCGGGCGTCGGCCCGCACCCGCGCCCCTGGCCGGACGACCCGCGCCTCGACCCCGCGCTGCTCGCCGACGGCGACCGGCGCAACGTCGCCGACCAGTACCGCTACTGGAGCGTGGAGGCGATCGTCGCCGACCTGGACACGCGTCGCCACCCGCTGCACGTCGCGATCCAGAACTGGGAGCACGACTTCAACATCGGGTCGATCGTCCGGACGGCGAACGCGTTCAACGTGGCCGGCGTCCACATTCTCGGACGCCGCCGCTGGAACCGCCGCGGGGCGATGGTCACCGACCGCTACCTCCACGTGCACCATCACGAGTCCGTCGCCGGCCTGCTCGAGCACCTGGACGCCGCCGGCGTCACGCCGGTCGGCGTCGACAACCTGCCGGGCTCGGTGCCCCTGGAGACCGCCGAGTTGCCCGAGCGGTGCTGCCTGATCTTCGGCTCGGAGGGCCCCGGGCTCACTGACGAGGTCGTGGACGCCTGCGCGAGCGTCGTCGCGATCAGCCAGTACGGGTCCACCCGCTCGATCAACGCCGGGGCCGCCGCCGCGATCGCCATGTACCACTGGGCGCTCCGCTGGGCGTGAGACGGATGTCCGCCGTTACTCCGCCGCCGTCGAGCCTCGTGAGGATCCGCCTCCGGAGCCCGACCCCACCTGCTGGGCCGACCGCGTCCGCTCGGCGATGGCTTTCCACAGGGGCGCGTTGGTGATGCCGACGGCCTCCGGATCGAATACCGGGTCGACGCCGGCGCGCCTCTGCCGCTCGTAGTCGCTATAGACCGCGACGCCGACGCGCGCCAGCAGGACGAGGGCGATCAGGTTCACCCACGTGTACAACCCGACGCCGACGTCGGCGAGCGCCCAGGCGAACTCCGACGACCGGAACGATCCGAGCAGGATCGACGCGGCCAGGATCACCTTCGCCACCTTGTTCACCGGGACCTCCCACCGGCTGTTCCGGAACAGGTAGGCCACGTTCGTGTCGGAGTAGAAGCCGAACGACAACAGGGTCGTGAACGCGAAGAAGAACATCGCGATGGCGACGAACGCCGACCCGAACCCGGGGAACGAGGTGTCGATCGCCGCCTGCGTGTACGCCGGCCCGGCCTCGAGACCCGGCGCGTACTGGACGATCATCTGGCCGTCCGGACCCTCGACGTTGTAGCTGTCGGTCGCCAGGATCATCAGGCCCGTCATCGTGCACACGAACAGGGTGTCGACGTACACGGAGAAGCCCTGCGCGAGGCCCTGCTTCACCGGGTGCGACACCTCGGCCGCCGCGGACGCCTGCGCGCCCGAGCCGGTGCCCGCCTCCGACGAGTAGATGGCCCGCTTGACGCCCCACATGATCACCGCGCCGAGCATGCCGCCGAACAGGGCGTCCTGGCCGAAGGCCCCGGCGAAGATGAGCCGGAACATCGTGGGCACGTGTTCCGCGTGCATCGCGACGACCACCAGCGCGACGATGATGTAGCCCACCGCCATGAACGGCACGACGATGCCGCAGACCGCCCCGATGCGCTTCATGCCCCCGAACACGACCGCGCAGAACAGCAGGGCGATCACGACGCCGGTGATGCGCGGGTCGATGCCCCACGCCGACTCGGCCGACGTCGCGATGTTGAACGCCTGGATCGACGGCCCCGTCACGGTGTAGGCGAAGATGCCGGCCACGGCGTAGATGACGGCCAGCCACTTCCACCGCAGCCCCTTCTCGATGTAGAAGGCGGGGCCGCCCCGGTATTCGCCGTTGACCTCCTCCTTCCACACCTGGGCGAGCGAGGACTCGATGACGGCGACGGCGGAGCCGACGATCGCGGTCACCCACATCCAGAACATCGCGCCCGGGCCGCCGTAGTGGATGGCCGTCGCGACGCCGGCGATGTTGCCGACGCCGACGCGCCCGCCGAGGGCCATCGAGAACGACTGGAACGACGAGACGCCCTGCGACGAGTCGCCCCCGCCGACCAGGAACTTGAACATGTCGCCGATCCGGCGGACCTGCGGGACGGCGAGCCACACCGTGTAGAACACCCCGACCAGCAGGACCAGGATGATCATCGGGTTGCTCCACAGCATCTCGTTGAGCCACGTGACGATCGAATCGAGCATCGGGGTCCCTCCTTGCCGGGGCCGGACGTTCGGACCGGGGGCGGACGGGCCCCCGGATTGCTTCCCCGGACGCCGTCCGCGCGGGACGCCTCCCCGAGTTGTCTCCCGACTGTACGCGGCGGAGTCCCTAGTGAACAGACCCTCGGGTGCGTTTTCGCCACGGCGTCCTGGGCATGCGCGCGACGGGCGAGCTGCCCGGCCCTCGCGGACGGACGCCGGCGGCGTCCTCGGGGGAGGGGCGGTGGCCAGCCGGTAGGCTGGCGTCCGTGAGCGCGATCGACTATCCGGTGTTCTACGACCGCGCGGTCGCCGTGCAGCGGCACGCGCAGCAGCGTCGGCTCCTGATCTCGCGCATCATCTCCCTGGTGATCTCGGTGGGCATCTCGTTCGCGATCTGGTGGTTCTTCCGCGACCAGTTGGGCGGGCTGTGGTGGATCCTGCTGGTCGGGCTCGTGCTGCCGGTGGGGCAGCTCGTCCGCACGCTGGTGAACCTGCGCCGCGCGAAGCAGGAGCTGACGACGGTGCACGACGGGTTTGTGCTCGGCTTCGGCCGCGAGGGCCTGCAGGTCGAGGACGCCTTCCTGCCGTGGGACGCCGTGGGCCGGCTGGCCGCCGTCCCGGCCCGGGGGCGCAGCGACCGGCTCGTGGTGGAGGCGGCGGGCGCGCCCCCGCTCTCGGTCCCGCTGGACTACCTGACGGTCATGCCGGCCACGCTCGACGCGGGCGTCCGGGCGCTGTCCGGGGGCCGCTGCCACGTGGACTTCACGGCGCTCGATCTGTGAGACCGCGTCCCGTCCATCGGGCGGGCACCCAGCGTGCGGGCGTGATTGAGGCGTGCCGAAACATCGACGCCGGAGTGCCTACTTTGGAAGAATGGGACGCGTTCGGTGCGATGCCCGCGGCGAGTGCGGGCGGGAACGTCACCCCATTGAGGAGAGAACATGCCTATTGCTACCCCGGACGTCTACGCCGCGATGATCGATCGCGCGAAGGAGAAGCACTTCGCCTACCCCGCGATCAACGTCACCTCGTCGCAGACGCTGAACGCGGCGATCGCCGGCTTCGCTGAGGCGGAGTCCGACGGCATCGTCCAGATTTCGACCGGCGGGGCGCTCTACCTGTCCGGCCAGAAGGTGCAGAACATGGTCGTCGGCGCGACGGCGCTGGCCGAGTTCGCGCACGTCGTGGCGAAGCAGTACAACGTCAACATCGCCCTGCACACCGACCACTGCCAGAAGGAGAAGCTGGACCTCTACGTGAACCCGCTGATCGCGATCTCCCAGGAGCGCGTCGATCGCGGCGAGGATCCGCTGTTCAACTCCCACATGTGGGACGGGTCGGCCATCGAGGTCGAGGAGAACCTGCAGATTGCGGAGGAGCTGCTCTCCCGCACGTCGAAGGCGCACATCATCCTCGAGATCGAGGTCGGCGCGGTCGGCGGCGAGGAAGACGGCGTCACCGGCGAGATCAACGACAAGCTGTACACCACGGTCGAGGACGGCATGCGCACCCTCGAGGTGCTCGGCACCGGCGACAAGGGCCGCTACATCACCGCCCTCACCTTCGGCAACGTGCACGGCGCCTACAAGCCGGGCCACGTGAAGCTGCGCCCGGAGATCCTCAAGGAGATCCAGGACGCCTGCGGCAAGAAGTACGGCATCGACCGTCCGTTCGACCTGGTCTTCCACGGCGGCTCCGGCTCCACCGAGCAGGAGATCGCGGACGCGGTGTCCTACGGCGTCATCAAGATGAACGTCGACACCGACACCCAGTACGCCTTCACCCGCCCGATCGCCGACTGGATGCTGAAGAACTACGACGGCGTCCTGAAGATCGACGGCGAGGTCGGCAACAAGAAGCAGTACGACCCGCGCGCGTGGGGCAAGCTCGCCGAGAGCGGCATGGCGGCTCGAATCGCACTCGCCGCTGAGCAGCTCGGTTCCGCCGGCA
>CALMAD010000153.1 GCA_937859105.1 uncultured Propionibacteriaceae bacterium | reverse complement strand
GTTTGCTCACGAGGTGTGGGCAAACCACAGCGATCGGCGTCCCGGATTGCCGGAGGGGACGCGCGGGGCGTACTTGCCCGACGCGTCCGGCCGCTGCAGGCTGGACGCATGGCTGAGGCGTCCCGCGAGCACGATCGCTGTGTGGCGCGCGTGCCGATCTTCGCCGGGCTGTCCGAGGGCGACCAGGACCTCGTTACCGGGCTCGCCCGCCCCCTGCTGCTGCGGGCCGGCGAGGAGGCGTACGCCGGGTCCGGCGACGGGCCGCGGCTGCTCGTCGTGCACGCCGGACGCCTCACCGTCTACCGTCCCGCCGCCGACGGCGGCGAGCGGCTGCTCCGCGTGCTCGGTCCGGGCGATTTCACGGGGGAAGAGGCGGTTCTCACCGGGCGGCCGTCGCGCGACGGAGTTCGCGCGGTCGAGGACACGCGGCTGTGCTCGTTCAGCCACCGCGAGCTCACGGCCCTGCTCGGCCGGCACTCGCGGGTGGCGGTGCAGTTGCTGGCGTCCGTGGCCGCGCGGCTCGGCGAGGCCGAGGACCGGCTGGACGCCCTCACCTCCCGCGACGTCGTGGCGCGCCTCGCCGGCTACCTGCTCGGGCTTCCGGTGACGCACGCCAGCGATGGTCCGTGGGTGGCGCTGCCCATCCCGAAGAAGGACGTCGCGTCCCTGCTCGACACCACCCCCGAATCGCTCAGCCGGGCGCTGGGCCGGCTGGCATCCCGCGGGACGATCGTCATCGACGGCTCCCGCGTCGCGCTCGCCGACCCGGACGCCCTCCTGGCACTCGCCGGCGAATAGCCGGCCCGACGAGGACGCCCTCCAGCTCGTCCAGCGGGACGAACGGACGCTCCCACACGCGGGAATCCGAGGACGCCGCGCGGTTGTCGCCGAGCACCCACACGTGCCCGGCGGGCACGGTCCACGTCGCGCGGTAGGACGCCTCCGGTGCGGTCCCCGGGTCGCGCGCGACGCCGTTCACCGAGACCCGGCCGGCGGCCATCTCGACGGTGTCGCCGGCGACGGCCGCGACGCGTTTCGCGTAGCGGCGTGGGCGTCCGGTGGGGTCGGGATGCGTCAGGACGACCACCCGACCGCTCCGGACGCCCCAGCCCGCGGGCCGGGTGACTACCAGGTCACCGGGCCGCAGGGTGGGGCGCATCGAGTTCCCGGAGACGCGCGCCAGCGGCGTCCAGCGCATCAGTGGGCGTGCGCGTGGTGGGCGTGCGCCTCGAGGAGGTGCGCCCCGTGCGCGTGCTCTGCGTGCGGATCGTGCGCGTCCGCCGGGGCGTGGCCACCGCAGGCGTGGCCGTGGTCGTGATCCTCGCCCTCGGCGTACTTGAAGAAGTGGACATACGCCTCCAGGTACTCGCGCCCGGCGGCGAGGTCGTCCACGTCGAAGTCGCGCAGGGCGAGCGCCTCGCCGAACCGGCGGTGCAGTTCGGGCCAGCGGTCGTCGGCGACGAGCGGGCGGAGCTCGGAGTCGTCGCCGGTCTCGAGGGCTCGGTCGGCGGCGAGCACGACGGGCTCGACCTCGGTTCCCGACGGCTGAATGCCGGTGAAGCCGACGCCCTCGCCCGCGCGGTGAATGCGGACGAGCGTCTCGAGGAAGAGCCGGTCGGCCACCTCGGCGGCGTCCGGGCCGAGCTCGCGGACGGTTCGTGCCTGCGCGAAGACCCGGCGCAATTCGCTCTCGCCGTCGGCTGGGATCCACTTGAGCGCGTAGTTCAGGTTGCCGGATGCGAGCGCGCGGCGTCCATCGGTGACGGCCGGGCCGTCGGCGGTGTCGCAGTGGGCCTCGGCGACGGGGACGAGGGTGGCGAACAGGGAGCGGGCGAAGTCGATGACGGACATGTGATGTGCCTCCTTGGGCGTTCGGTGTTGTCATCGACGGTACGAAAGCGGGCGTCCGGACGCCTTGACGCAGGTCAAGGGGGGCCGAGGGCGTCCGGGGCGTGTGACGTTCTCCACCGCCCAGTGTGGAGAACGCAGCATAGAAACGCACACGGGGCGGAGGGCGTCCCCAAAGTTGGGGACACGTGATGCAAAAAGGTGTGTCGACGTTGCTTGGCGGGATCGACGGTGGTTGGGGGCCTCACTATTCTGGGCCCATGTGGTCCAAGCGCGAGGTGGTCGATTACGCCCTGCAGAGACGCCGCACGGTGCGGTCGCTGCAGGGGCGCACGCGATCGATCGCACGCGTTGAGGCCTGTGATGCCGATCCGATGCTGATCCGGGCCGCCCTCAACCACGGGGAATCGCACCCCGTGCCCTGCCCGGTGTGCGAGAGTCGGCGGATGGTCGTGCTGCATTACGTGTTCGGCGAGCAGCTCGGCCAGTATTCGGGGCGCATCAAGTCCACCGACGAACTCACCGACATGCAGAACGAATACGGCGAGTTCAAGGTGTACGGCGTCGAGGTGTGCGTCGAGTGCGGCTGGAACCACATGATTCACTCGTATCTCTTAGGGGACGGGGTGCCGCGTAAGCCGCCGCGTCGCAGAAAGACCGTTGAGGATATCTATGGCTGATTCAGGGGCACCCACTCGACGCCCGTCGTGGCTGCGCAGGCTGTTTACGTTTTCCAGGTCCCCGAAGGGCGTTCTCAAGGCGATCGGCGTCGGATTGGTGACGCTGTTCCTGGCGCTTCTGCTGATTTTCGGCGTCTTCTACGCTGCGACGCCCATCCCCGACCCGAACAGCGAGTTCAAGACCGAGAATACGACGCTGTTCTACCGCGACGGCAAGGAGGTTCTCGGCACGCTGTCCGTGCAGAACCGTCAGTCGATTCCGTACGCGCAGATGCCGCAGAACGTCAAGGACGCCATGGTCGCGGCCGAGAACATGACGTTCTGGCGCGACCCGGGCATCGATATCGGCGGCATGATGCGCGCGGTAACGTCGCTGGTCGGGCCCGGTGAGACGGTCGGCGGCTCGACGATCACGCAGCAGTACGTGAAGGTGCTCTACCTCTCGCAGGAGAAGACGATCACGCGCAAGGCCAAAGAGCTGTTGCTCGCGCTCAAGGTCGGCAACGACCTCTCCAAGGAGCAGATCCTCGAGGGCTACCTCAATACCGTGTATTTCGGGCGCGGCGCCTACGGCATTCAGGCCGCCGCCCAGACTTATTTCGGCATCGACGCCGCCAAGCTCAACGAGCAGCAGGCGATCGCGTTGGCGTCCATCGTGAACGCGCCCAACTTGCTCGACCCGACCGTGAGCGCCAAACAGTCCCAGGACCTCCTCGAGCGCTACCAGATGACGATCAATCACCTCGTCGAGATGGGCAAACTGACCGAGGCCGACAAGGCCAAGATCTACGGGGCCCTCCCGCCGTTCCCGAAGGTGGAGAAGGACGCGCGGTTCGGCGGCCCGAAGGGCTTCCTGATGACCATGGCTCAGGCGGAGCTGCGCGACCAGGGGTTCACCGACGCCGAGATCTCGGGCGGCGGCCTGAAGGTCACGACGACGTTCGACAGCTCGATGCAGGCGGCCGCGGTGGACGCCGCACAGTCGATGGCGAAGAGCGCGGCGTCCGAGCGGGGGAAGAAGGCGTCCGACCTGCACCCGGGCATCGCGTCGGTCGACACCGCGACCGGCGGCATTCTGGCGCTCTACGGGGGGCCGGACTTCGTGGCGTCGAACAAGAACTGGGCGACGACGCCGCGTCCGACCGGCTCGACGTTCAAGCCGTACGCGCTCATCGCGGCCCTGCGGCACGGCTTCTCGCTGTCTGACACGTTCAACGGCACGAGCTTCACGCCCCGCGGGGCGAACAAGCCGATCCGCAACGCGGGCGGCGAGTCGTTCGGCCCGATCACGATGCAGGACGCCACGACCCACTCCGTGAACTCGGCGTTCGTCGACATCGTCAGCCAGATCCCCGACGGCCCCAACCAGGTCATCAAGGCCGCGGGCGACGCCGGCGTTCCGGTGAACGACTCGATGCAGCCGGTGCTGAGCATCCCGCTCGGGTTCGGCGAGGTGTCCCCGGTGTACCAGGCGCTGGCCTACTCGACGTTCGCCAACGAGGGTGTCCGGCGGGAGGCCCACGTCATCGCGGAGGTGCGCGACCAGGCCGGCAACGTCGTCTACAAGCCGACCATTCAGGGCACGCAGGCCATCGAGAAGGATGTGGCGATCAACGCGGCGTACGCGATGACGAAGGTGACCCAGTCCGGTACCGGCCAGCGCGTCGCCGCCCTCGGCCGCCAGGTCGCCGGCAAGACCGGCACGCGGTACGACAGCGACAAGAACGCGACCGTGGCGTCCTGGTTCGTCGGCTCCACGAAGCAGATCTCGACGGCGGTCATGTTCGTGGCCGGCGACGACGGCAACGGCAACCTCGACTCGTTCAGCTCCGGCTTCTACGGGTCGGGCTACCCGGCGCGGACGTGGCTCGCCTACATGCGTCAGGCGATGAAGGGGCTGCCCGACGAGAGCTTCTCGGGGCCGGTGCGGATGTCGTCCAACGCCCAGCCGACGAGGCAGTACGTCCCGGTGACGCGGACGCCGACCTCCACCTCCACCCGGACCGCCCGGCAGACGGCGTCCGCATCCGCCGCCCCGACGTCGGCGTCCGCTCAGCCGAGTGCGAGCCCCACCCGCGCCACGACGTCGGCTCAGCCGGCCCAGGCGCGGCCGACGCAGACGCGTACGACGGGGGCGTCCCGGCCGACGCAGACGTCCGGGGGGAGCCAGCCCAGCGGCGGAGGGGCGGACGAGCCGGGGGCGTCGTCCACGCCGTAGGCGAGCGGGTACTGTCGCGGGGTGACCACTCGAGCCTCCCGCGGCGCTGACGCGCGCTTGGTCGTCCAGGCGTGGCTCGGCACCCGGCTTCTGATCGCCCTCGTCGCCCTCGCGATCGCGAGGGCCACGGGGTCGTCCGTCCTCGCGATGGCCGGCAATTGGGATGTCGCCCATTTCGCGGCCATCGCCGAGAACGGCTATGCGATCAGGACCGACATCGCCTTCTTTCCCGGCCTGCCCCTGTTGATGCGGGCGGGCATGCTGGTGGGTTTGTCGCCGCAGCTGTCCGGGATCGTGATCGCCCTGGTGTGCTCGGCCCTCGCGACGTGGGCGCTGTACCGGCTCGGAGGGCCGTTCGCGGCGATCGCGTGGCTGCTGGCCCCGACGTCCGTGTTCACGGCGGTGGGCTACACGGAGAGCCCGTTCTGCGCCGCCGCCTTCTGGGCGTGGGAGCGCGCCACCAAGAAGCAGTGGGGCGCGGCGGCCCTCTTCGCGGGCCTGGCGTGCACGCTGCGGGTGTCGGGGCTGTTCCTGATCGGCGCGTTGGCGATCCTCGCGCTTACGCAGAACGGACGCCTCCGCGAACGTCTGCGGCGCCTCGCCTGGCTGCTCGTGCCGGCCCTCGTACTGTTCGCGTACGCGCTGTACCTGTTCCGGATGACCGGCAGCTGGACCGCCTGGTTCTCCGCCCAAGCTGCCGGTTGGGAGCGGCAGTTCACGTGGCCGTGGCAGGCCGCGATCAACTCCTGGAACTCCCTGCAGCCCGGCATGTACCCCGAGCACCCAGAGTGGGTCTGGGTGTTCCGCGGTGAGATGATCTCGATGATCGTCGGCGCCGTGGTGACGCTCGTCGCGCTCGCGCGACGCCGAATCGCGGACGCCGCCTGGGTCGCCGTGCAGGTGCTGGCGTTCTCGCTGTCGTACTGGTTCCAGTCGGTGAACCGCGCGGTGCTGTTGTGGTTCCCGTTGTGGGAGCAGATCGGCGACGTGGTCGAATCCCACCGGACCGGTCCCTGGCGCGTGCTCTGGGCGATCGTCGTCGTGGGAGCGCTCGCCCTGCAGGTGACGTGGTCGTGGCTCTTCTTCACCGGACGGTGGGCAAGCTAGGGCAGATCCTGGTGGCGCTGCGCAGACCGAACGCGCACCTCGCAGACGGAACGCGCACCTCGCAGACCTGAACCTCACCTCGCAGACCTGAACCTCACCTCGCAGACGAAAACCGACCTCGCGCGTGCTGTGGCACGCGC
>CALMAD010000152.1 GCA_937859105.1 uncultured Propionibacteriaceae bacterium | reverse complement strand
ACGGCGGCACCGGCCAGCCCCCCGCCTCACCCGCGCCCGCGGCTCCCGCCGCTGGCACCGGAGCTGCGCCAGCAGGCGCCGGTGTTGCGGCCGGTCAGGTCAGCGCCAGCGAAGCCGCCGTCCTCGTCGTCTGACCCCCTCCTCGAAGGAGCACCCCTGTGGCTGTCTACTCCGACTACGCCAAGGACCGCATCGGCTGGTTCTTCGGCCTCACCGGCTCGCAACTCGGCACCCTCGCCCTGACGAGCCTGCCTGTGTTCTGGGCGATCAACGCTCAACAATGGCCGCTGGTTGGCACCCTCGCGCTCGTCTGGGCGCTCCTCGCCGTCCTTGTGGTCGTTCCGGTTCGCGGCCGTTCCGCCACCTGCTGGCTGCTGGCCACCGGCAAGTACGCGGTCGGCACCCTGAGCGGCTGGACCCGGTTCCGCTCCCACGCCGCGGCCGGTCGCGCCGAGGACCTCGCCCAGGCTGACCTGCCCGGCGTCCTCGCCGGCATCACCATCCACGACGGCCCACCGCAGGGACCCACCCTCGCCCGCGCCGCCATCATCCAGGACAAGGCGGCCCGCACCTGGGCGGTCACCTGCTCGATCACCCACCCCGGCATCGGACTCGCCGACGCTGCCACCCGGGTCCGGCAGGGCGCCGGGCTCGCCGACCTCCTCGACGTGTGCGCCCGTACCGAACTCATCGATGAACTCCTGATCCTCGTTCGAACCGTCCCCGACGATGGCGCCGAACGCGACCTGTGGATCCGCCAGCACCGGCGTCCCACCAGCCCAGCGCTGGCCACCCAGGTGAACGACGACTTGGCCGCCACCCTGGCCCGCGCGTCGGTCCGCACCGAGTCTTTCGCCACGATCGTGGTCCCCGAAACTCGACTCGGTCGGGAGGCCCGGGAGGCCGGCGGTGGCCTCGAGGGCCGAGCCCGCGTCCTGTACTCGCTGATGGGCGAGGTTGAGGCCCAACTCCGCGGCGGGCTGAATGCCACCGACGTCAGCTGGCTCACCAGCCCGCAGCTCGCGCTCGCGGTCCGCACCGGGTTCGCCCCCGGCGACCGCGCCGGCATCATCGAGGCCCTCGCCGAACGCGAGACGAACCCAACGGTGAACGCCGACGTCCCCTGGGCACACGCCGGACCCTCCGGCGCCGACCCCGCCCCCCGTCACTACTCCCACGACGCCTGGAACTCGGTCTCGGCAACGATCAAGCTGCCCGACAAGGGCGCCGCCCTCGGCGCCCTCGCCCCCGTCCTTGTGCCCAGCGAACCCGGCGAACGCCGCAGCCTCGTGGTCGCGTTCCCGCTGCTGCGCCAGACCACCGCCGACCGGCAGTCCGCCAACGCAGAGTGGGCCGCCGACATGGGCGCCAGCCTCCGCGCCAAAGCCGGCGTCAAGATGCGCGCACGGCAGCGGGCGGACGCCGCCAAGACCTACCACCTCGACGACAAGCTCGCCCGCGGCCACGCCCTCACCCGCCCCTACGCCGTCGCCACCGTCACCGTCGCCAAGACCACCCGTATCAGCGAGTACGGCCGCAAACTCGACGCCGCCATCCGCCGCGCCGGCTACGCCCCGCTCCGCCTGGACCTCGCCCAAGACGCCGCCTTCGCGGCCTCCACCCTCCCCCTCGGAGTCAGCATCACCCGCCGGAGCGACGCATGAACGCCTCCCGCGGTCGTGACACCGCCCGCCTGCTCGCCGACTTCGGCCACCAACTCCCCACCCTCGACAAGCCCGCGCCGCCGGTGAGGGAGGCACGGTTCTTTCCGCCCACCCCGCGCCGTGGCGTCCGACAGCGTGGACGCGGCTGGGCGCCGGCGTCCGCGCCCGTGTCGGTGTGGCGGATGACCTCCGACCAGGCACCGGTGTTGTGGCCGCTGATCGCCGCCCCCGGCCTGCCACCCACCGGCGCCCAGATGGGCATCGACCACCTCTCCGGGGGCTCGTTCTACGCCGACCCCAACGGGTGGGTCCTCGACGACGCGATCCCCGTCACCAACCCGAACATCTTCGCGTTCGGGAAACCCGGACGCGGCAAGTCCGGCACGGTGAAGGCCTTCTGCCTGCGGATGATGGACTTCGGCTACCGCACCCTGATCCTCGGCGACCCCAAGGACGAGTACGAGAAGCTCTGCCGCGCGTTGGGCGTCCAGCCTTTCGCGATCGGCCACGGGCTCGGCGCCCGCATCAACCCCCTCGCCTTCGGACCGCTGGCCCAAGGCTGGGCCGACCTCCCGACCGCCGAAGCCCAACGCCGCGCGGCGATCGTGTTCGGACGCTGGCTCACCCTCGTCCGCGGCCTCGTCGGCTCCCAACGCCTCGGCGATGCCCACGTTCCCTTCGGCCCCACCGACGAAGTCGTCGTCAAGACCGCCCTCGCGCACCTCACCGGCTACACCGCCGGCAACACCCGGCTGACCGAGACCACCATCCCGCAGCTGTGGCGCCTCCTCGACCAACCCACCGCGGAACTCGTCACGGAATGCCGGTATGCCACCGAACGCCAGTTCCTCGACGAGACCCGTCTGCTGCGGGACGCCCTGGGCCAGCTCGTGTCCGGGGCGCTGGCCGGGCTGTTCGACGACCACACCACCATCGCCGTCGACTGGACCGCCCCGATCCAGTCGCTGTCGCTGTCCCGGCTTGAAGCCTTGGGGGACGAGGCCGTCGGGATCGCACTCACGTGCCTCAACAGCTGGGGACGCGGCATGCGCGAGCTCGCCGCCCCCGGCGACCTGCGCATCGTGGTCCGAGACGAGTCGTGGAAGCAACTCAGGCTCGGTCCGGACGCCGTGAAGAGCTTCGACGCGGACCTGCGGCTCTCCCGGCGGGACGGCGACATCCAGTTCGCCGTCGCCCACAAACCCTCCGACCTGCTCTCGGCCGGGGACGCAGACTCCCAAGCCACCGCGATCGCCAAGGACCTGCTGCACCTGGCCGACATCAAGATCCTGCACGGCCAGGACCAGGCCGTCGGCGAGGAACTCGAACGGCTCCTCGGGCTGGGGCCCATCGCCCAGGACCTCGTCACCGGCTGGGCCATGCACGGCAAGGGCCGTGCCCTGTGGTGCGTCGGCGACCGCCAGTACAAGGTCGCCACGATCCTGCACCCAGCCGAGATGACCCTCGCCTACACCAACGATGCGCTGGACTCAGCACGATGAGGAACGAACATGAACCCGCTTGCCTGGCTGCTCGCCCCCGTCCTGGCCTTCCTGCTCGGCGTCCCCCTCGGCTCCGCCCTGATCATCGCCACCGTCGCCACCCCCGCCGCAGGCTCCCTCAACGCCAACCCATGCGCCACCGTCGGCGCAGACGGGACCCTCGACATTCTCGAGCCGCTACCAACCCCGGGCGACGAGCGCCGCGCCAGCCTCACCAACCCACCCGCCGACATCCCCGCGACGATCCTGACGCTCTACCAAGAGGCGGCCTCCGCCCACGGGCTGCCGTGGCCGCTCCTCGCGGGCGTCGGCATGGTGGAAACCAACCACGGACGCCTCACCGCCACATCCTCGGCCGGAGCCAGAGGACTTATGCAGTTCCTGCCCGCCACCTTCGCGGCCTACGGTATCGACGGAAACGGCGACGGCCGCGCCGACATCCTCAACGACGCCGACAGCATCCACTCCGCCGCCAACTACCTCGCCGCCCTCGGCGCGGCGGACGGGGACGACGGTGTCCGACGGGCCCTGTTCGGCTACAACCGAGCGATCTGGTACGTCAACGACGTGCTGGCCTACGCGCAGCACTACGCCACCCAAGCCTGCACAACCGAAGCGGGTGAGCTGCCTGACGGCCCTGACGGCCTCTGTCCACCCTCCGGCAGCACCGCCGAACGTGGCCTTCAGCCCGCTGCTCTCCGAGCGCTGCGGTGCGTCAAAGCAGCCTTCCCCTGGATCACCAGCATGGGCGGCGTGGGGAACCGACCCAACACCTCCGACCACCCTGCCGGCCGCGCCGTTGACTTCATGATCCCGAGCTGGAACACCACCGAAGGCCGAGCCCGCGGCTGGCAAGTCGCTCACTGGCTCCAAGCCAACGCCACCGAACTCAACATCAAGTACCTGATCTACGACGACCACGTCTGGCGTGCCACACGCCTCTCACAAGGCTGGACGCCCTACACCCACCCCAACGGGACCACCACCAACCCGACCCTGCGACACCTCGACCATGTGCACGTCTCTACGTACTAGGCACGGGAGGGGTAGCGGATCAGGATTCCGCAACTGACGTGTCGGACTCGGATCCCTCACTGAAGGTCCCGCCGGCATTCTTGCGCCTGAACAGCGTCCCGAAGGCATCGGCGACTCCGCTGGCCGCGCCCTTAATGGCCGCCCCAGCCTGCACTGCCGCTGCAGCAGCCCGAGGCTTGTCCGGCACACGATCCTCGTCGACAACCGCCCGGAACGCTTCAGTCGCCCGCTCCAGGGTGTCCGACCCGAGGCGGCCCGCAGCAGTGACGCCTTCCGAAGCGGACGTGATGACCTTGTCGCGAAGTTCGCCGGCAGCCTGTCCCCAGCGCTTCGCACCCGTTGTCTCCTGCCCCGATTCGATTCCCAGCCGTCCACGGAACGAGAGGACGCTGTTCGTGACCTGATTGCTCGACTTCACCGCGGCGGGCGAGTCGAACGGATTGAACAGCACGTTGGAGTTGGCCTTGCGGACAGTCTCCTCCAATTGCGTCAGCATGCGCGCCGTGCTGCGACCGATGAGTTCGAGGCGATGCTGCCGCGCCGCCTTCAGCCCGATGCGATGGCTGTCGAGTTCGTCGGGCGACGCGTCGAGCACTCGTTCGAGTTCGAGGACCGAGTTGCCGTCCTGAAGCTGCACGGTGCGTGCCAAGACCGCGAGCCACTCCCGCACCTTCGGTTCGGCTTCCCTGGTCGCCTTGGCGATCTCTCCAAGGTCGGCCTTACTCTCAAGCTTCTCCGCGATTGCGTCGAGCTGGCGAAGCGCGTAGGCCTGTGTACGTGCGATTGTCAATCCAGTCGCTTGCACTTTCGACCAAGTGACCTCGGACACACGTCCAACTTGGTCACGGACGGTCAGCGCCTCCTCAATGATCAGATCGACGCCGATCATGTCAGCCAGTACCGCGTCCTTCTGCCCGCGGAGAATGTCGTCGACCTTCTCGCTGATCTCCTGGAGGTACTCGACGATCTCGTCCATCTGCTGCTGCATCGCACGCTGCTGCATCATCGTCGACAACGCAGTGAGCGCGAAGGGTCCGCTCAACAGCGCGGTCGGTGCCTGCGCGATCTGGAGCCACTGCTTGATGTCACCGGGCTCGCCGACCATCGCGTGGCTGACGCCCGGGGTCTTTGTCGGCATCAACCCGAACATTTTCACGGCCTCGGCAGACTCGGCAGTCAGTTTGACCCAGCGCCCGGAGTTCGCCGCCAGATCGGCGGCGATGTGTGTGGCAGCCCCTCCTGTTCCGGAAGCCGCCCACAGCCGGTGGAGGTCCAGCTGCTTCGAAGGAAGCCGATCCAAGCCAGCCGAAAGGAAGAATCGCTCGACCTCGGCCGAAGCGCCGATGACGGCGAGGCCGTCGCCGTCGCTCACCAACTCGATTCCGCTGCCCATGACCCACTCCAACCGGCTTGCGCCTGCCTTCACGCCGTTTCGGCGTCCTTCACCCAAACGTATCGGGGCGTGCGGGCACCCACGCAGCTGACATCCCTCCGTCTCCGTTCGATCTCGACGGCCGCGAGCATCCAGCGCCTCGGCTGCGAGAGGCCCGACCAATCGCGTATCAGGAGTTGACCGACTCCAGATGGGCCTGGATGAGAGTCGACGGCAGCCTGCCTCGGGTACTGACGTCGATCCCTTGTGTGCGGGCCCGGGCCCGGACGGCAGCGGCGTCGTGGTCGACATTCCCGACCTGCGGAGCCACGCTCGATCCGGTCTTGCGAGCCACCACGAGGCGAGAATCCGGGTGGGCTGGCGGCGTAGAGGCGCGCGCAACCTGCATGGCCTTCTCCACCGCGGGCTGCACGTGTCGCAAGAGGACGGCGTACTGCTCGGGGGTCACCCGGCGGGTGCCCAGTTCGCGGGCGCGGGCGTCCTTGGTGCCCGAGAAGGATCCATCGGTGACCAGCATCGCGCTGCGGCCCGGGTGGATTCCTGTCCTGCATCCTGCCGACCTCAACTGACATTCGGACGGACGTCCGCTCATTGGGCCGGGGTCGGCACTCACCACGCCGGCAGACACCGCGACGAAGGCGCTGAGGTGGATTCACGGCGTCGTGTCCGTGGAGGCCCCTGTTCGTCACTTCTGGAGGGTGAGAGCCCACACAGAAAGAGCAGCCGCGATGAGCGCAGCCAACTTGAACACCGTCGATGTCCGCTACGGCGTGCCGGACGTGCCGTTGATTGTCGAGGACCTGCTGTGCCAGATCGAGGACCGCGCCGCCGATGGCGACCCGGCTGTGATCGCCCAGTTGTGGGCGCAGGTCGACCTGCTGCAGGGGCGGTGAGCCGCATGGCAGCCAGCACGGGCGGTCGGCGATCGGCTTATGACCGGGACGCCGCGGAGGCGGCAAGGAAAGCGACGCTGGAGTCGATGCACTCCCAGCTCGCCGAGCGGGTCGGCTCGATGGATTCGCTCCAGGCGTGGTCCGCGTGGCTGCGGTTCGCGAACAGCTTCCATGCCTACAGCTTTCGAAACACGGTCCTGATCTGGGCACAGAACCCGGAGGCGACGATGGTGGCCGGCTACCGCGCCTGGCAGGCAAAGGGCCGTCAAGTGCGCCGCGGAGAGACCGCGATCAAAGTCTTCGGCCCGGTCACCACGAGGGAGCCGAAGCTCGACGCCCACGGCCGGCCGGTGCGGGACGCGGACGGCAAGCCGGTCCACGAGGTGCGGATCGTCGGGGTGAAGCCCGTGAGCGTGTTCGACGTGTCGCAGACAGACGGCGATCCGCTGCCCGAGCCGCCGCAGGCCACGCTCTTGACCGGCCAGGCGCCACCCGGCCTGTGGAATGCGCTGCAGACGTTCGTCGAAGCGCAGGCCTACACCGTGGCGCGTGGCGACTGCGGCGGCGCGAACGGCATCACCATGTTCGACTCACGTCAGGTGCGGGTCCGCGCAGACATCGACGACGCAGCTGCGGTCAAGACGCTGGCCCACGAGGCCGGGCATGTCCTGCTGCATGCCCCCGACCAGCGCCAGCCGTTCGCCTGTCGGGGCGTGATCGAGGTAGAGGCCGAGAGCGTGGCGTTCATGGTGACCGCCGCCCACGGCCTGGACGCCTCCCAGTACACGTTCAACTACGTGGCCGGCTGGGCCCACCAGGCCGCCACCCCCTACGGGCCCAGCGTGGAGGAGATCGTGAAGGCCGCCGGCCAGCGCGTGATCGGAGCCACCGACCGGATCCTCCAGGCGACTCAACCGGCCGCCACCCTCGTCGACGAGGCCTTGACCGACCTCGCAGTCCAGGTCGGCCGTCCGGTGCCTGCTGTCGCTCCCACCGCGTCAAACGCCTCGCCGGCGCGGCCGGCGTCCGAACCGGTGGCGGTATGGGAACGGGTCACCACTCCCGCCCTGGACGGGGCGGCCCGGCAGCGCCAAGCCCTGCCGCAGCCGGCGGTGGGCCGCACGCCAGCCATAAGCCGCTGACCACCGACAAGACGGAAGGAGCCTTCGATGGAGTCCGACGAGACACCCAACCGGTACCCCTACCTGATCAGCGTGCGGGGTGGCCGTCCGGTGCCGGCTCGCAAGGACGGCGACTACTACGTGTGCGCCTACCCGGTCTTCCTCGGCCTGTGGTGGTCACCGCGGGAGGTGCGCGTCCTCGAGCACGACCCGCACCGCGACTTCTACCGCGAACTGCGCCAAGCCCAAGAAGCCACCAACCGTGACAGCGCTCAGGACGCCGGACCGGTGGCGTCCACCGGCCCCGTCACCACCAAGCCGGACGCCCCCGCCGACGTCTTGGCGTGGGAGCGCGTCGATAACCCAGGTCCCAGGCCTCCAGCACCGCCGACCGTTCGAAGCGCCCCGTACGCACCGCGGCGCGCCTGGGAGCGGTGAGCATGGACGCCGACATCCCCGCCACCGATCGGGTCCACGCGTGGTTCCTGAGAGCAGAGGAACTGGCCGCCACCCGCGCCAAGGTCGCCAAGCTCCAGCAACGCGCCGAAAGGAAGGGCTTCACCGGGACGATCGACGTGTCCGCGGTCCCGGCGACACGGTCCTCCACGTCGGCGGGTGGGCTGCCAGTCACCGTCCACGGCTTCGATGTCACCATCGCCGGCGAACCGCCCCGCTACCAGGGGTGGCGGTTCGTCGCTGCGGTGGACGCCGTCGAGGGCGGCACGATCCTGCGCTACCCGCCCGGCTCCACCGCCGAGGTGCCGAACGATCAGCTCCGGGCCGGGGAGTGTGACCACTGCCACACCACCCGCGCCCGGCGCTCCACGGTGCTGGTCGCCCACGACGACACCGGCCAGGTCCTGCAGGTGGGCCGCTCTTGCCTGAAGGACTTCCTCGGCCACGACACTCTGCCCGTGTTCCTCACCACCGACGTCGTGTCCGCCAGTCTCGGTGGAAGCCTGTCGGGGACGCCGGCCGCGTGGGATGTCCACAGCGTTCTCACCTATGCCGCGGCCGCGGTCGAGGCGTTCGGGTGGACGCCCGCGTCGGCGTCCGAACACGGCCGAGTCCCCACCCGCGACCTGGTCCGGCTCGCCCTGACCGGCGGCCGCGGCGCCGACCAGCTCCGCGACCAACTCGCCCCCCACCTGGTCGACGCCCAGACGCGTGCCCCGCAGCTTCGCGCCGACCTGCTCGCCGGCCTCGCCGGCGGCTCGGGGTACGAGGCGAACCTGGTCGCGGTGCTGCGCGGGGACGCGGTCGAGGCCAAGCATCTGGGGTTGGCGGTCAGCGCGATCCCCGCCCACCAGCGGCTGACCGCGGACCGGGCGCGGGAGGCGTCCCGGCAGGAGGCCGCGCAGAGCGTCGAGCACGTCGGCACCGTCGGGGAGAAGGTCACTATGTCCGGCGTCGTCCGCACGGCCATGCGGGTGGACGGGTACACCTACCACTCACCCGCCGCCGTGCTGCTGGTCGTCGACTGCGGGATGGCTGTCGCGAAGATGACCACCACCATCGCCTGGGCCTACGGCGTCCACGTCGGGGACCCGCTCACCGTCACCGGCACCGTCAAGGCCCACACCGAGTGGAACGGCATCAAGCAGACCGTCCTCACCCGCCCCAAGAAGCACGACCCCGAGGATGTGGCGGAGTCGATGCCGGACGCCCCGCACCTGTGGGAGACCGTCACCTCCCCGCGGCTGGACGGTGCCGCTACCGCCCGCCACACCACCGTCCGGACGCCAACCCACGGCCTCCCCCTTGCCCGCTGACCGGAGGTTCGCATGCAGCGTGAACGTCGCCACAATCCCCACCCGTGGACTTGGGAGGTCCCTGTCGCGATTGCCTGCGCCGTGCTGCTGGTGCTCGCGCTTGGCGTCCACCTCGGCAACGGCCTGGCCCACCTCACCAGCGGCCACGGCTGGACCTGGCCTGCCACCGCGCAGCTGTTCACCAGCCTCCCCAGCATCCTGAACACCTCGACCGACGCCGTCGGCGTTCGTGTCTGGATCATCGCCATCGAACTGTCGCTGATCGTCAGCCTCGCCTGGGCTGCCGGCGTCAGCTGGCAGCGGTGGGGACCCACCCGACTCAAGGGCGTCGCCACCCGGGACCAGGCCGAGCAGCTCCTCGGGCTCACCCGCCTCCACAAGGTCGCCCCCGTCGTGCGACCCGACCTCCACACCACCCGCCGCACCCGAGGAGAACTCCGATGAGACGCTTCGACCCCACCCAGATCGGCTGGAAGATCGGCCGCTCCTGGGAACCCCGCGCCGGCGAACTGTGGTGCCCATGGGACCGCACTGCCGGCGTCATCGGACCCCAAGGCTCCGGCAAAACCCTCGACCTGCTCACCCCCGCCCTCCTGAACGCCCCCGGCGCCGCCCTCGTAACGCTCACGAAGCCCGACGACCTGCTCCTGACCATCACTGACCGGAGCAGCGATGACCGGCCCTGCGTGGTGCTGGACCCGTTCGGACTCGCCGCGGGCCTCCCCGAGTTGGTGTGGGATCCGGTGGTTGGCTGCGTCGACCCTCTGGTCGCCGAACGGCGAGCGAAGGCGTTCACCGCTGGCACCGTCAAGGGCTCGATCCACGCCGGGAACGGCGACAGCGCCGCCCGCTTCTACGCCGCGGAAGCCGCCAAGGTCCTGCAGGCATACTTCCACGCAGCCGCACTCACCGGAGGCACCCTCGACGACGTCCTCCGCTGGGTCGCCCAACCTCTGGCGACCACCGAACCGTCGGAGATCCTGCGCGAACATCCCCACGCCGCCCCGTTCTGGCACGGCCTCCTCCACGGAGCGCTGCACGGCGATGAACGGACCTCGAGCAACACCGTCACCACCGTCCAACAAGCTCTCGCGTTGTTCTTCCAGGCCGACCTGCGCCGCCGCTGCATCCCCTCGGCGTCCCGGCCGGCCACCGACATCGCTGACCTGATCCGTAGGCGGGGAACCATCTACCTGCTCGGCCGCGAAGACCCGTACGCCTCGGCGTCCCCCCTGATGACCGCGCTGGCCGAACACGTCCTCGACACCGCCCTCGCGCTGGCGAACACCTCGCCGTGGGGCCGGCTGTGCCCGCCGATGCTGGCCTGCCTAGACGAACTGCCGTCCACTGCTCCGCTGCCGACGCTGCGGACTCGGATGGCCAACGAACGCGCGCTGGGGATCTCCTTCATCTACGCCGCCCAAACCTGGAGGCAACTCACGGCGATCTTCGGCGACTCCGAAGCCAAAGCCCTGTTCGGGCTCACGAACGTGATCGTCGTGTTCGGCGGCAGCAAGGACGTCGCGTTCAACCAGGAGATCGCCGATCTGGTCGGCACCGTCCGCGTCGCTCGCACCACTTGGCAGACCGGACGCGGTGGGCGTTCGATCTCGGGGGAGGACATCCCGATCCTGCGGGCTGAGGAGATCCGGCAGCTCCCTGAACGTCAGGCCCTCGTCGTCGCGGAGAACAGCAAACCCATCATCGCCAAACTCACCCGGTGCATCGACGGCCCCACCGGACGCGCCCTTCTCGAACGCCAATGCGCTGCCCGTGATCGTGTCGCCGCAGTCCGGCATGGCCAGATACCGGCGGACGCCCGCGCCGACGAGCCCGGCGTCGCCGCCCAACGGGGTGGCTTGGTCGCCGAGAGGCGGATCCCATGACCACCACGCCGGACGCCGACGCCGGGCTCGTCGGCGCGTTCCCTACCCCGGGGCCGTTACTCGGCACCGCCTACCGCGACCTCTACCTGGCCGCCGAGGGCAGCGACAACCAGAAAGCCACCATCGGCGACCCCAACCTGCTGCCCAAGCCGTGGGACCCACCCACCTGCCGCAACCCTCAACTACGGGCCGAACTCTGGACGTGGCTCGACGCCGTCGTCATCTGGGTGAACCACGAGTACGTGTGGGACCCCGAGGGCACCATCCCGCCCTGCTGGCCCCTGCACCCTCACATCGTCCAGGAAGTCGCCGTGATGGCCGACCAACGCCGCCGCGCCAGCGTCGCCCTCGACTCCAACGCCCTCGAAGAGTGGCACCGCTACACCCTGCCCGGGTTTTTCGAACGCCTGCGCTCCCGCCTCAAGGCCCACTGCGACCAAGACCACCAACCCTGGCCCGCGAGGAGCCGTCACGTCCGCCACACCGGCGATGGGCACGCCAAGCGACGGCGCCAGGCCTTCGATGGCGACGTCCAACACCTGAGTCCCTCCGAGCAGATCACCCTGACGCGACCGCGGCTCAGACTCTTGAATCCGGACACAGGTGAGCTGCTCGACTGCCACGACTGACCCCAGCGAGACGCGACATCACGGATCTGCCCATGGTCGTGACATCGCTCTCATGCCCAGAGTCGGGCATCGACCTCGGAGACTCTGACCGGGGTCGGGCCCCATCGA
>CALMAD010000151.1 GCA_937859105.1 uncultured Propionibacteriaceae bacterium | reverse complement strand
TCGACCACGGTGCCGCTCGAGCTGCGCACCGAGCTGAAGGGCCCGAGCCTGTGGTGGCGGCTCACCCACCCGCTCGAGCTGTTCGGCCTGACGAAGTAGGGATCCGCATCCGCCCGGGCGCCGACGATCGGCGACCGCGGCGGGAACGACGGGAACGGCGGAGCGCTGAGGCGGGAACGACGGAGCGCCGCGGCCTGAACGACGGAGCGCCGCCGCCCTGCGGACAGGACGACGGCGCTCGTGACGGATCGGGATCAGGGCTTGTCGCCACCGTCGCCGAACTCGATGCGCGGTCCGTCGGGAGCCTCGACCGCCTCGGTGACGCGCTCGGCGACCGCGACCGGAGCGGATCCGGCACCGGCGACCGAGGCCGCACCGGCCTCGACCTCCGACGCGACGGAGCCCTCGACCGGAACGGGGACGGTCCCGGTGACGAGCGCCTCGTCGGCGTCGGTGTCGCTCGCCGCCTGCTCGAACTGCGACTGGTACAGCCTCCAGTAGGCGCCCTCGGCGGCGATGAGCTGCTCGTGCGTTCCCTTCTCCACGATGTCTCCGTGCTCCATCACGAGGATGAGGTCGGCGTCGCGGATGGTGGACAGCCGGTGCGCGATCACGAACGACGTGCGCCCGTGCCGCAGTGCCGCCATCGCGTGCTGCAGCAGCAGCTCGGTGCGGGTGTCGACGGCGGACGTGGCCTCGTCCAGGATGAGGATCGACGGCTGCGCCACGAAGGCGCGGGCGATCGTGATCAGCTGGCGCTCACCGGCCGAGACGTTCGAGGCGTCCTCGTCGAGCTTCGTCTCGTAGCCCTCGGGGAGCGCGTGCACGAAGCGGTCGACGTAGGTCGCCTTGGCGGCCTCGATGACCTCGTCATCCGTAGCGGTCGAACGGCCGTAGCGGATGTTCTCCCGGATCGTGCCCGCGAACAGCCACGGGTCCTGCAGCACCATGCCGGTGCGGGAGCGCAGGTCCGACCGCTCCATCTGGGCGATGTCCTGCCCGTCGAGCAGGATGCGCCCGCCGCTGAGCTCGTAGAACCGCATGATGAGGTTCACCAGCGTGGTCTTGCCGGCGCCGGTCGGGCCGACGATCGCCACTGTCTGTCCCGGCTCGACCCGGAAGGACAGGTCCGTGATGAGCGGGCGGTCCTCGGTGTAGGAGAAGGCGACGTGCTCGAACTCGATGACGCCCTTGCCGTCGGTGACGGTGGGTGCGTCCTCGGCGTCGGGATCCTGCTCCTCCGCGTCCAGCAGCTCGAACACGCGCTCGGCCGAGGCGGTGCCGGACTGCACGACCGCCGCCATGCCGCCCAGCTCGCTGAGCGGCTGGGTGAACTGCTGCGAGTACTGGATGAAGGCCTGCACGTCGCCGAGGCGGAGCTGACCGCTCGCGACCATGAGGCCGCCGAGCACGGCGAGGCCGACGTAGGTCAGGCTGCCGATGAAGGTCATGGCCGGCATCATCAGCCCGGACAGGAACTGGGCCTTGAACGCGGCCTGGTAGAGCTCCTCGTTCTCGACCTGGAACTTGTCCAGCGCGTCCTTCTCGCGACCGAAGACCTTGACCAGGGCGTGGCCCGAGAAGGCCTCCTCGACACGGGCGTTCAGGCGGCCGACCTTCTTCCACTGGATCCCGAACGCCTTCTGCGAACGCGGTCCGATGACGCCGAAGATCACG
This sequence comes from uncultured Propionibacteriaceae bacterium, assembly GCA_937859105.1. Taxonomy (GTDB): domain Bacteria; phylum Actinomycetota; class Actinomycetes; order Propionibacteriales; family Propionibacteriaceae; genus Propioniciclava. The sequence continues at coordinate 1,858 of CALMAD010000151.1, read as the reverse complement.
CCCATGAGCGGCAGCGCCACGAGGGCGACGAGAGCCAGCTGCCACGAGATCGAGAACATCATGATCAGCACGCCGACCACGGTGAGCACCGAGGTGATCGCGCCCGACAGCGACTGCTGCATGGTCTGCGTGATGTTGTCGATGTCGTTCGTGACCCGGGAGATCAGCTCTCCGCGCTGCACCTTGTCGAAGTACGACAGCGGCAGGCGGTTGATCTTCGCCTCGACGTCCTCACGCAGGCGCCACATCGTGCGCACCATGATGACGTTGATGACATAGCCCTGGATCCAGCTCAGCAGCGCGGATCCGACGTAGATCGCGAGCACCGCGGTGATGACCCAGCGCAACTGATCGAATTGGATCCCGTCGCCGACCTTGAACGGGCCGAACGCGGCCACCATGTCGGCGAACTGGTTCTGCTTCATGGCACGCAGCTGCTCGACGACCTGCGCCTGCGTGGTGCCGTCCGGGAACCCGGGGAAGCCGTTCTGCGGCTTGGCGAGCTGCAGCGAGGTGAACCCCTCGTAGATGATGTTCGTCGCGTTGCCGAGAACCTTCGGCGCGGCCACGGAGAGGACGACGCCGAGCGCCCCGAAGATCGAGACCAGCACGAACCACACGGCGCTGGGCTTGAGCAGCCCGATCATCCGCTTGAAGCTCGGACCGAACTGATTCGCCTTGCCCGGAGCGGGGCCGTCGAACATGCCGCCGCCCTGCTGACGCGCCTTCTCGGCCTGCTCGGCCTCTTCCCTCTCGGCGTCGGTCATCTCGGCCGTCGCCGACGATCCGCCGGCGTACTTCGCCCGGCGTGCCTCCGCGCGCTCGGCGCGTGCGGCCTTCTTGTCCACGTTGTCGCTCATGCGTCCACCCCCAGCTGCGACTCGACGATCTCTCTATAGGTGTCGCTCGTCTCGAGCAGCTGCTCGTGCGTGCCGACGGCCACCATCGTGCCGCCTTCGAGGACGACGATGCGGTCGGCGTCGGTGATGGTCGAGACGCGCTGCGCGACCACGATCTTGGTCACGTGCGGCAGCTCCCGCCACAGCGCCTGGCGCAGCCGGGCGTCGGTGGTGAGGTCGAGCGCCGAGAACGAGTCGTCGAAGACGAGGATCTCCGGCTGGTGGACGATCGCGCGGGCGATCGCGAGCCGCTGGCGCTGCCCTCCGGAGACGTTCGTTCCGCCCTGGGCGATGGTCGAGTCCAGGCCGTTCGGCATCTCCGAGACGAAGTTCCTCCCCTGGGCGATGTCGAGCGCGGCCCACAGCTCTTCATCGGTCGCGTCCTCGCGCCCGTAGCGCAGGTTGGACGCGACCGTGCCGCTGAACAGGAACGGACGCTGCGGCACGAGCCCGATGCTCTTCCACAGGGCGTCCACGTCGGCTTCGCGCACGTCCGTGCCGCCGACGAAGGCGGCGCCCCCGGTGACGTCGAACAGACGCGGGATGAGCGAGATCAGCGTGGTCTTGCCCGCGCCGGTGGATCCGACGATCGCGACGGTCTCGCCGGGCTCCGCCGCGAAGCTGATCCCGTGCAGCACCGGCGACTCGGCGCCGGGGTAGGTGAAGGAGACGTCGTCGAAGGCCACGGCCCCCGGAACCGGGAAGGTCGTGACGCCGTTCTCGGGCCGCGTCATGCTCTGCTCCGCGTCCAGCACCTCGCCGACGCGCTCGGCGGAGACCGCGGCGCGCGGGATCATCATGGCCATGAAGCTGGACATGATGATGCCCATCATGATCTGCCCGATGTACTGCATGAAGGCGAACAGCGTGCCGACCTCGACCGTGCCGTTGTTCAACTCGATGCCGCCGAACCAGATCACGCCCACGATGGTGACGTTGAGGATCAGCATGAACAGCGG
>CALMAD010000150.1 GCA_937859105.1 uncultured Propionibacteriaceae bacterium | reverse complement strand
CGACCGTCCGGCCGGGCGCTTCGGCGACGACCGGCGCGGGCGGGGCGAGCGTGAGGAGCGCCGGCGTCCGGGGCACGACCGGCCGCCGCGTCGCGTCGACGGGCGTCGCGAGCACGAGCGCGGCGAGTTGGCCGAGCGGGCGCGGCGCGGGGCTCCGGAGCGGCGTCCGGCGAACCGGCGCGGGCAGCGGGACGCCGACGGGCGTCCGGGTGCGCGCTACGACCGGCGCGACCGCGGGGACCGCTTCGAGCGGAACGACCGCTTCGCTGGTGACCGGTCCGACCGCGGTGATCGGTTCGACCGGAACGACCGCTTCGACCGCGGGGACCGGAACGACCGGTTCGACCGCGGCGAGCACGGCCGCACCGAGGGCGTCCAGGAGGGCGGCGTCCGGGTGAAGCAGCGCTGGACGAGCGAGGACCGGCGCAAGCGGGAGGAGTCCCGCGAGCACGGCTTCGGCTACACCAAGCGCGGCGCCCCCAAGAAGGGCACGAACGCCGGCGGCAAGAAGAAGCTGGGCCCGGGCGGGAAGAAGAAGTCCGCGAAGAAGGGCGGCAAGGCCAAGAAGGCCAAGAAGCGCTCCTGACGCCGCCCGCCCGGGGGTGGATTCGCCTCCGATGCGCGCAGATGGCCCCGCTGGGGCAGGAAACCTGCAACGATCAGGCATGATCAGGACGCGGCGGGTGCGGCCCTCGGACGCCGGCGTTCTCGCCGCGCTCGTGGAGCGCAACCGCTCCTTCCTCAGGCCGTGGGAGCCGCACCGCCCGGACGACTACTTCACGGTCGCCGGCCAGCGGCAGACGATCGAGTGGTCGTGGGAGCAGCAGGCGCTCGGCGTGCTCGTGCCCCAGGTGATCCTGCTCGACGACGAGGTCGTGGGCCGGGTGACGCTCGAGCGCGTCACGTACGGGGCGTCACGGAGCTGCGAGTTGCACTGCTGGGTCTCCGAGCATGTGAACGGCCGCGGGGTGGCGACCGACGCGGTCGGGCAGATGCGGCAGTACGCGTTCGATGTGCTGGAACTGCACCGCATCCAGGCCGCGAACCTCGTGCACAACCAGGCGGCGCACAAGGTGCTGGAGCGCAACGGGTTCGTCCCGATCGGGTTGGCCCCCCGCTACCTGCACGTCGCCGGCCGCTGGCAGGACCACGTCCTGTTCCAGGTGCTCGCCGAGTGAGGGGCGGCGCCGGGGGCGAACGTGAGTTCGGCGGTGCTGCCGGACGCCGTGACCCCGCTCAGGCCAGCATCGTCCGGTCGGACAGGGTGCCTTTGACGGCGTCGAACTGGGCCAGCAGGTCGGCGACGGTCGCCTTGGCTTTCGCCTCGCCGCCCAGTTCGTAGATCACGCGGCCCTCGTGCATCATCACGAGCCGGTTGCCCATCGCGAGGGCCTGCTCCATGTTGTGGGTCACCATGAGCGTGGTGAGCCGGTGCCGCTCGACGGCGTCCTCGGTGAGCCGCCCGATGAGGGCGGCACGCTGGGGATCGAGCGCCGCGGTGTGCTCGTCGAGCAGCAGGATCTTCGGCTGGCTGAACGTGGCCATGACAAGGGACAACGCCTGCCGTTGGCCGCCGGAGAGCAGGCCGACCTCGGTGCGCATCCGGTCCTCCAGGCCCAGCTCGAGCCGGGCGAGCTCGTCGCGGAACAGGTCCCGCTTCGCGTTCGTGACGCCGGTGCGCAGGGCGCGACGCTTGCCGCGCGCGTAGGCCATGGCGAGGTTCTGCTCGATCGTGCCGTGGGGGGCGGTGCCGGCCAGCGGGTCCTGGAACACGCGGCCCACGAACTGGGCGACCTTGAAGTCGGGCAGCCGCGTGACGTTCGCCCCGTCGATCCAGATCGTGCCCCGCTCGGGTCGGAACTCGCCGGCGATGAGGTTCAGCAGCGTCGACTTGCCGGCGCCGTTGCTGCCGATGATCGTGACGAAGTCGCCCTCGTCGAGCCGCAGCGAGAGGTCGTCCAGGGCGACCTTCTCGTTGGGCGTGTGCTGGGCGAACACCTTGGTGACGCCGCGGACGTCCAGCATCTCAGGCCTCCTTCACCGCGGCGGCCTCGAGCCGCCGCTGACGGGAGCGGGCGCGCATGCGCCGGAACACGGTCAGGCGCGGCAGCAGCAGGGCCAGGATCACGAGGACGGCCGAGATCAGCTTCATGTCGTTCGGATCGAAGCCCAGGCCCAGCGCGACCTGGATGACCAGCCGATACACGACCGAGCCCACCACGACCGCGAGGGTCGCGAAGATGAACCGCCGGCTCGGCAGCAACGCCTGCCCGATGATGACGGACGCCAACCCCGCCACGATGAGGCCGATGCCCATGCCGATGTCGGCGAACCCCTGGTACTGCGCGATGAGCGCCCCGCACAGCCCCACGAGGGCGTTGCTGAGCGCCAGCCCCAGGATCTTCGTCGCGTCCGTCGAGACGCCCTGGGAGCGGATCATGCGCTCGTTGTCGCCGGTCGCCTGCAGCGCGAGGCCGAGGTCGGTGTTGAGAAACCAGTCGAGCGCGACCATGAACGCGAGCGTCACCAGGGCGAACACGCCCACCGACACCCACGATCCGAACAGCCCCTCGTCGCGCAGCGGCGAGAGCATCGTGTCCTGCCGCAGCAGGGGCAGGTTCGCCCGGCCCATGATGCGCAGGTTGATCGAGTAGAGCGCGATCTGGGTCAGGATGCCCGCGAGCAGCGGGTTGATCTTGCCCTTGGTGTGCAGCACGCCGGTGATCAGCCCGGCGGCGGCGCCGACCACGGCCCCCGCCAGCGTGGCGAGCAGCGGCGGCTGACCCAGGAGGATCAACGCCGCCGCGGTCGCCGCGCCGGTCGTGAAGCTTCCGTCGACCGTGAGGTCGGGGAAGTCGAGGATGCGGAAGGTGAGGTAGACCCCCAGGGCCATCAACCCGTAGATGAGGCCGAGGTCGAGCGCCGACATCATGCTTAGCCGACGACCTCCGCCTTCGACAGCAGCGACTCGGGGATCGTCACGCCCATCCGCTCGGCGGCCTTCTTGTTGACCATGAGCGTGATGTCCTTCTGCGACTCCACCGGCATGTCGGCCGGCTTCGCGCCCTGGGTGAGGATCTTCACGGCCATCTGGCCGGTCTGGTAGCCGAGCTTCTCGTAATCGATGCCGTAGGTGATGAGCCCGCCCTTCTTCACCGAGTCGCCTTCGCCGACCACGAGGGGGATCTTCTTCGCCTCCGCGACGCCGACGACCGAGTCGAGACCCGAGACCACGTTGTTGTCGGTCGGCACGTACAGCGCGTCGGCCGTGATCGAGTTCGCGGCCTGCTGCAGCTCGGCGGTGGTCGTGATGGTCTTCGTGACCACCGTGAGGCCCTGCTCGGCCGCCGCCTTCTTCGCGGCGGCCACCTGCACGTCGGAGTTCACCTCGCCCGAGCTGTAGATGATGCCGACGCTCTTGGCGGAGGGCCTGATCTGCTTGATGAGCCCGATCTGGTCGGCCACCGGGTTCATGTCGGTCGTGCCGGTCACGTTCGAGCCGGGCTTCTCATTGGAGTCGACCAGCTTCGCGGCGACCGGGTCGGTGACCGCGGTGAACAGGATCGGCTTGTTCGTGATCGCCTGCGCGGACGCCTGCGCGGTCGGCGTGGCGATCGCCAGGATGAGGTCGAGGTTGTCGGAGTTGAACTTCGCGGCGATCGACGTGGCCGTGGCCTGGTCGCCCTGCGCGTTCTGCTCGTCGTACGTCGCCTGGACGCCCGCGTCGGCGAGCGCCTTCTTGAAGCCCTCGCGGGCCGCGTCCAGCGACGCGTGGCTGACGATCTGCGTGATGCCGACCTTGTACGTCTTGCCGTTGCCGGACGCCCCCGACGCGGCGGGCGAAGCCCCCGTCGAGCCGGCGCAGCCGGTGAGCGCGAGAACCAGCGCGGAGGCCGCGGCGGCCAGCGTGGCGAGTCTGGATGTCATGCGTGTGCTCCTTCCAACGGCCCCGGCACGTCGTCGTGCCGGCGGCGCGGGGATATGTCCCCCGTAACCTACCCGGGACAGGGCCGGACGCCGCACGATACCGGCCGGCGAACGCCGACGGCGTCCTGGGCGAAAAAACAAAGGGTGCGAATTCTCGCGCGCTTTCGCCTCCGCGGTCGGTTTGTGAGGGCCCCGCTATCGGCCCGTAACGACCGGGGATTCGCTGCGTAACATCCCGTTCCTACATTCGCTGCATCCGCACCCACGTCGAAACGGAGCACGGATGACCACGAATGTCGTGACCGGACGCCGCGAGCAGGCGTCCACCCTCACTCACCGCCCCGGGCGCTGGCTCGACGGCTACAACGCCGAGGACGCCGCGTTCTGGGAGCGCGAGGGCCGCGCGCTCGCGCGCACGAACCTCCGCTGGTCGATCTTCGCCGAGTTCCTCGGCTTCGCGGTCTGGCAGCTGTGGGCCATCACCGTCGTCTTCCTTCCGCGCGCGGGCTTCGCCTTCTCGGACGCCCAGACGTTCTGGCTGATCTCGATGCCGGCGCTCGTGGGGGCCACCCTCCGCATCCCGTACACGTTCACCGTCGCCCGCTTCGGCGGCCGCAACTGGACGATCGTCTCGGCGCTGCTGCTGCTCATCCCGACCATCGGCCTCGCCCTGGCGGTCGGAAACCCGGCGACGCCGTTCTGGGCGATGCTGCTGATCGCCGCCACGGCCGGCTTCGGTGGGGGCAACTTCGCGTCGTCGATGGCGAACATCACCTTCTTCTACCCGGCGCGCGAGAAGGGGTACGCGCTCGGGCTGAACGCCGCCGGGGGCAACCTGGGCGCGGCGATCAGCCAGCTCATCGTCCCGATCGTGGTGACCGTCGGCGCGGCCGGCACGCTGAACCTGCCCCTGGCCGGCTGGGTCTGGGTGCCGCTGATCCTGATCGCGGCCTGGGGCGCGCGCCGGTTCATGCACAACCTTTCCCACGCGAAGGGGGACCTCGCCGGCTCGCTGGCCGCGACGACCGAGCCGCACTTCTGGGTGCTCTCGCTGCTCTACATCGGCACGTTCGGGTCGTTCATCGGCTTCTCGGGCGTGTTCCCGAAGCTCATCAAGGACGTCTTCCCGGCCTTCTCCACCGTGAGCCTCGGCGTGGCGGCGGTCTCGCTGTCGTTCCTCGGCCCGCTCGTCGGGTCGCTGGCCCGGCCCTACGGCGGGCGCCTAGCCGACCGCTTCGGCGGGGCGATCGTCACCGTCTGGGCGTTCCTGGCAATGGCGGCCCTCGCGCTGACCGTCGTCGCGACGCTACCGATGGCGAACTTCTGGCTGTTCCTGGGGCTGTTCCTCGCGCTGTTCGTGGCGTCCGGGCTCGGCAACGGCTCGACGTACCGGATGATCCCGACGATCTACCGCCTCAAGGCGCACCGGTCCGCCGACGGCGTGACGCCGGAGCGGAAGGCGTCCGCGGCCCTCGGGCTGATCTCCGCGATCGGCGCCTACGGCGGCTTCGCGATCCCGCAGGTGCTCTCCGCGGCCAAGACCGGCACCGGCACGTACAACGCGGCGTTCTACGGCTTCGTCGCGTTCTACCTCGTCGCGACCGCGATCACGTGGGCGTGCTACCTGCGTCGGGGCGCCGGCCACGCCGAGCGCATCTGAGCGGCGAGCCCTCTGACACGCCGAGAGCCGCCGCCCAGCCGAATCCGCCGCCGCGTCCCAGCGAGGAGGTCCGCGTGACCGACAGCCGAACCGACACCCACTGCCCCTACTGCGCGCTGCAGTGCGCGATGACGCTGACGCCGGAGGCGTCCGGAGTGCCCGGGCGCGAGCTGCGGGTGGAGCCGCGGCAGTTCCCGACGAACGGGGGCGGCCTGTGCCGCAAGGGCTGGACGTCCGGGGAACTCGTCGGCCACGCCGACCGGCTCACCGGACCGCTGCTGCGGGACGCCGGCGGCGTCCTGCGGCCGGTGTCGTGGGACGCCGCCCTCGACGCGATGGCGGCGGCGTTCCGCGCGGCCCAGGACGCCTACGGGCGCGACGCCGTGGGGATCTTCGGCGGGGCGTCCCTGACGAACGAGCGCGCCTACTCGCTCGGCAAGTTCGCGCGCGTGGCGCTGCGGACGTCCCGGATCGACTACAACGGGCGGTTCTGCATGGCGTCCGCGGCGACGGCCGGCAACCGGAGCTTCGGGCTCGACCGCGGCATGCCGTTCCCGATGACCGACCTCGACGAGGCGCACACGATCATGCTGCTGGGGTCGAACCCGGCCGAGACGATGCCGCCGTTCGTGCAGCACCTCGCGGCCGCGCGGCGCTCGGGCGGGCTCCTCGTGATGGACCCGCGGCGCACCGCCACCGCGAAGCTCACCGACGACGGTGGCGGGCTGCACCTGCAGCCGACGCCCGGCACCGACCACGTCGTGCTGGCAGCGATCGCGCACGTCGTGATCCTGGAGGGGCTCGCCGACGAGGACTACCTGGAGGACCGCACCACCGGCTACCCGGCCCTCGCCCGCGTGCTGCGCCGCTGGTGGCCGGAGCGCGCCGAGGAGGTGTCGGGCGTCCCGGCGCTGCGCATCCGCGAGGCCGCGCGGCTGCTGTCTCGCGAGCGGCGCGGCACCTACGTGCTCACCGGACGCGGCGTCGAGCAGCACGTCGACGGCACCGACACCACGACGGCCGCGATCAACCTCGCGCTGCTGCTCGGCCTCCCTGGACGCCTCGGCTCGGGCTACGGCACCTTCACCGGCCAGGGCAACGGGCAGGGCGCCCGCGAGCAGGGGCAGAAGGC
>CALMAD010000149.1 GCA_937859105.1 uncultured Propionibacteriaceae bacterium | reverse complement strand
GGCGGTGTGTACGCCCAGTCCGATTGGGCTGCCGCGGCGGCGTCGAGCGCCGCGCGGCCCGCTGTCGTGTCGATCCTCGTCGCCATGGATCCAGCCTAGGCATCGCCCGGGACGGATCCGCCCACGACCCTGACCGCGGGCTTAGGCTCGATGCGATGGCCCTCACCCCGGACTCCGCCGCGCCCCGCGCCGGTGCCGACGCGCGCGCGGACCTGGTCTCCGCCTCGAGGTCGCCGCTCGCGCTCGATCACCGCCGTCTGGGCGGCGTCGACGCGGATGCGCACCCCGCGTCCGTGCTGATCCTGTTCGGTCGCCTCGACGACGAGGACGCCGACTCCGCGGCGACCACGGTCCCCGCCGATCTCGACGTGCTGCTGCAGCGCCGGGCGGCGACCCTCTCCTCGCATCCGGGCCAGGTCTCGTTCCCGGGCGGACGACGCGAGCCCGACGACGCCGACGCCGCGGCGACCGCCCTGCGCGAGGCGCAGGAGGAGACCGGGCTCGACCCGGTCGGCGTCGAGGTGCTCGCCACGCTGCCCGCCCTGCCGCTCGCGGTCAGCAACTTCCTCGTCACGCCGGTGCTCGGCTGGTGGCGCTCGCCATCCCGCGTCGCGGCCGTCGACCATGCCGAGACGGTGGAGGTCTTCCGCGTGCCCGTCGCGACGCTGCTGGATCCGGCCACCCGGTACACCTCGACGCTGACCCGCGGCGGGATGACCTTCCGCGGGCCGGCGTTCGACGTCGACGGGACGATCGTGTGGGGGTTCACGGCGATGGTTCTCGATGCGGTCTTCGACGCCGCCGGATGGACGCTGCCCTGGGACCGCTCCGACGAAAGGCCGATCCGCCTCGAGGTGTGACGCGCACGGCGGAGGTCACGGGAGCATCCCGGCCGTTGTGCAGGGAGGGTCGGCCGTTCTGCAGGGAGACCCCGCCGGATCCGCCGGGATCTGCCCGGAAAACCGGACCAGTCCCTGCTCTCACCCTGCACAACGCGAGGCCGCCCTGCAGAACGGCCGAGCCTCGACGGACACGGCCCGCGAAACGCGCCGGGCACGCTCGGTAGGCTGGGCGGGTGAAGATCCTCGTCCTCGGTTCCGGTGCTCGTGAGCACGCGATCATCCTCGCCCTGCGCGCCGAGCAGGAGCGGCACGAGATCCTCTGCGCCCCCGGCAACGCCGGGATCGCACGGCACGCGACCCTGGTCGAGGTGGATCCGATGAACGGATCCGCGGTGCGCGCGTTCGCCGACGAGCACGGCGTCGACCTCGTGGTGATCGGGCCCGAGGCGCCGCTCGTCGCGGGCGTCGCCGATGTGGTGCGCGGCCACGGCATCCCCGTGTTCGGGCCCGGCCGGGCCGCCGCCCAGCTCGAGGGGTCCAAGGCGTTCGCGAAGCGGATCATGGAGGCGGCCTCGGTGCCGACCGGCCGCGCCGTGCGCGCGAGCTCCGCGGCCGAGGTGGAGGCGGCGTTCGACGCCCTCGGCGCCCCGTACGTGGTGAAGGCCGACGGCCTCGCCGCGGGCAAGGGCGTCATCGTCACGGACGACCGCGCGGCCGCACTCGCCCACGCCGAGCACTACCTGCCGCACGGCCCCGTGCTCATCGAGGAGTTCCTCACCGGCCCGGAGGTCTCGCTGTTCTTCCTCAGCGACGGCGACACCGTGCGCGCGCTGAGCCCGGCGCAGGACTTCAAGCGCGCCTTCGACGGCGACGAGGGGCCCAACACCGGCGGCATGGGCGCCTACTCTCCGCTGCCGTGGCTCGCCGAGCAGTTCGGCAGCGAGGCCGCGTTCGTCGACGAGGTCACGCGCACCGTGGCGCTGCCCGTCGTGAAGCAGCTCGACGCCGAGGGCACGCCGTTCATCGGCCTGCTCTACGCGGGCCTCATCCTCACCCCGGCCGGCGTGCGGGTGATCGAGTTCAACGCCCGCTTCGGCGATCCCGAGACCCAGGTGGTGCTGCCACGGCTGCGCACCCCGCTGTCCCGGCTCCTGCTCGCCGCGGCCACCGGGACCCTCGAGGACCAGCCGCAGCCCGTGTTCACCGACGACGTCGCGATCACCGTGGTGCTCGCCAGCGAGGGCTACCCCGAGGCACCGCAGACGGGACGGCCGATCGGGGGCCTGGCGGAGGCCGCCGCGGTCGAGGGCGTCGGCATCGTGCACGCCGCGACCGCCGCTCCCGACGCGCCGGACGGCGACCTCATCGCCACGGGCGGGCGCGTGCTGAACGTCGTCGCGACGGGATCCGACTTCGCCGATGCGCGAGCCCGCGCCTACGAGGCGATCGGACGGATCCGCCTCGACGGTGCGCACCACCGCACCGACATCGCCGCCCGCGTCGCGGAGTAATTCGGCACGTTCGCCAACGCCGCTCCGTGGAGCCTCTCCGCACGTCGACGCCCCCCTCGCAGCCTCCACGCCCCCTCGTGTTGACGTACGCACGAGGGGGCGTCGGCACTCAGAGGGGGCGTCGACGAGACAGCCGGGCGACGGGAGCGCCGGCGCTCAG
>CALMAD010000148.1 GCA_937859105.1 uncultured Propionibacteriaceae bacterium | reverse complement strand
AGCGCGTCGTGGTGCAGGGCGGGACGTTCCTGAACGACGCCGTCCTGCGCGCCTTCGAGCTGCTGACCGGGCGCGAGGTCGTGCGTCCGGACGTCGCGGGCCTCATGGGTGCGTTCGGCGCCGCCCTCACCGCCCACCGCCACTTCAAGCCGGGCGAGCGCACGTCGCTGCTGGGCCTCGACGAGCTCGCCGGCTTCCATCTGGCGACCGAGCGCCGCACCTGCCAGCTCTGTCAGAACCACTGCGGGCTCACGGTGTCGCACTTCCCGGACGGGACGCAGCACGTCTCCGGCAACCGGTGCGAGCGGGGGGCGTCCACCGAGGCGAAGCCGCGGAAGTCGTCGATCCCGAACCTGTACGACTACAAGTACAAGCGGATCTTCGGGTACCGGCGGCTGACGGACGCCAAGGCCTTCCGCGGGGAGATCGGCATCCCGCGCGTGCTCAACATGTACGAGAACTACCCGCTGTGGTTCACGATCCTCACCCACCTGGGCTTCAAGGTCGTGCTGTCGGGGCGTTCGAGCCACGAGTTGTTCGAGTCGGGCATGGAGTCGATCCCGTCCGAGAACGTCTGCTACCCGGCCAAACTGGCCCACGGCCACGTGGAATGGCTGCTCGACAAGGGCGTCCGGACGATCTTCTACCCGTGCGTAAGCTACGAGCAGCAGAACTTCGAGGCGCAGGACAACCACTTCAACTGCCCCGTCGTCGCGTTCTACCCGCAGTTGCTGGCCAACAACATGGACCGCCTGCGCGAGCCGGGCGTGAAGTACCTCGACCCGTTCGTGAACCTCGCGAACCCCGACAAGCTGGCCGAGCGGCTGACCGAGATCTTCGAGGCGTGGGACGTGAGCCTCGACGAGGCCCGGGAGGCCGTCCGGCTGGGGTATGAGGAGGACGCCCGCGCGAAGGCCGACGTGGCGGCCGAGGGCGTCCGGGCGCTGGAGTACATGGCGGAGCATCACGCGAAGGGCATCGTGCTCGCGGGGCGTCCGTATCACGTCGATCCCGAGATCAACCACGGCATCCCGGACATGATCAACCAGCTCGGCATGGTCGTCCTCAGCGAGGACGCCGTGGCCCAGGTGCCGCGGCTGGAGCGTCCGCTGCGCGTCCGGGATCAGTGGTCTTATCACAGCCGCCTCTACGAGGCGGCCGGCGTGGTGCGCGGCGAGCCGGAGCTGCAGTTGGTGCAGCTCAACTCGTTCGGCTGCGGGCTGGACGCGGTGACGACCGACCAGGTGCAGGAGATCTTGGAGGCCGGCGACGACGTGTACACGGTGCTGAAGATCGACGAGGTGTCGAACCTGGGCGCGGCAACGATCCGGCTGCGGTCGCTGAAGGCGGCGACGGCCGAGCGGCGGGCGTCCGCGGTGGTGGCGACGTACGACGAGGAGGCGAAGGGCGAGACCTTCCCGGCGTTCACGAAGCAGGCGCGCAAGGAGCACACGATCTACGCGCCGCAGATGGCGCCGATCCACTTCAGGCTCGTCGTGCCGGTGATGCGGCGGATGGGCTACAACGTCGAACTGCTGGAGCACGCCTCCGCCGAGGACGTCGAGGTCGGCCTGAAGTACGTCAACAACGACGTCTGCTACCCGGCCATCATGGTGATCGGACAGCTCATCAACGCGTTCGTGTCGGGCAAGGCCGACCCGCAGGCCAGCTCGGTCGTCATCACGCAGACCGGCGGCATGTGCCGGGCAACGAACTATGCGGGCATGCTGCGCAAGGGCCTGAAGGACGCCGGCTACCCCCAGGTTCCCGTGCTCGCGGTGAGCGCGCAGGGGCTCGAGGAGAGCCCCGGGTTCAAGCTGACGCCGGGGTTCGTGCATCGGATCATCCAGGCGATCGTCGTCGGGGACGTCCTGCAGAACGTGCTCCTGCGCACCCGCCCCTACGAGGCGGTGCCGGGGGCGGCGAACGCGCTGTACGAGAAGTGGGACGCGGTCGCCCGCGAGTTCTTCAACACGGGCAACTGGTCGTCGACCCTCAACCGACGCGTCGGGTACGGGTGGCTCATCGACCACATCGTGGCCGAGTTCGACCGACTGCCTCTCGCACCGGGGGCCCGCAAACCGCGCGTGGGGCTCGTCGGGGAGATCCTGGTGAAGTTCCAGCCGGACGCGAACAACGACGCCGTCCGGGTGATCGAGTCGGAGGGGTGCGAGGCGGTCCTGCCGGGGCTGCTGCAGTTCTTCATGATGAACATGCACGCGGCCCAGTGGCGCCTGGACAACCTGGGCATCGGGTCGAAGAACGGCGTCCGGCTGCAGCAGGGCATCGTGTGGCTGATCGAGCAGTACCTGCGTCCGGCGAAGCGGGCGCTGGGTCGGTCGGGCGGCAAGTTCGCCGTCCCGCACGACCTGGGCGCGATGGCCCAGCGGGCCGAGTCGATCGTCTCGCTCGGGACGACCGCCGGCGAGGGCTGGCTGCTGACCGCCGAGATGATCGAGCTCATCGAGACCGGGACGCCGAACATCATCTGCGCCCAACCGTTCGCCTGCCTGCCGAACCACGTCGTCGGCAAGGGCATGTTCCGCGAGCTGCGCCGGCTGTACCCCGAGGCGAACGTGACGTCCATCGACTACGACCCGGGGGCGTCCGAGGTGAACCAGCTGAACCGGATCAAGCTGATGGTCGCCACCGCGCACAAGACCGCGGAGAAGGCGTCCGAAGGCGGAGATCGCGACACCGATTGGACCCTCACGCCGGTGGGGTGAGGGGACGACCGCGTTCGGCGATCCTGGTCAAGTCCGGGGATTCGGGCAACCTCGCGGCGGCCGACGATCACACCCCGACGTGATCGGCCCTGTTGTTTGCTCACACCCCGTGGGC
>CALMAD010000147.1 GCA_937859105.1 uncultured Propionibacteriaceae bacterium | reverse complement strand
CTCTTCCGATCTGCGCGAGCGGTGTGCGCGCCAGGTCGGTCACCGTCACGCCGAGGTGGGTGTCCCCGGCGTCCAGGGCGATCACGGCGCCGAGATCGGACGGCAGCTCGAAGCGCCGCGCCGGGCGGCCCGCGGAGTACTCGCCGGCGTCGCGCGCGTTCGCGAGCTCGCGGATCACCCCGGCCGCCACCAGGGTGTCGATCGCGTCGATGGTCGTCGAGCGGGTGAGCGAGGCGCCCGCCATCGCCTCGGTCGCGGTGAACGGGCCGCGCCCCCACGCGAAGTCCAGCACCTGGCCGAGGCTCGGTCGCGCGGCGCCCGCGGCCGTGGCCGGCGATGCGCCGGTCCCGGGAACCCTGACGGGCCCCGCGCCGCGATCGGCGGGGGTCGTGTCGGGCGCGGTCGTTCTCGGCATTCGTGCTTGACCTCTCGGGTGGACCTCTGTCAGAGTATCCCTTGCCCGAGTTAATTCGGGAACAAAATCTAATCTCCGGAACAAGATCCGGGCCGAGGACGGCCGGATCCCGGAAGGGACGAGGACAAGGGTGTCTGCAAGAAGCACGCGGATCGCGAGGGCGCTCGCCGCCGTCGCCGCGCTCGCCGTCGTCGGGGGAGCCCTCGCGGGCTGCGCCCCCGCCGACGGGCGCGAGACGATCCGCTTCACGTTCAGTAAACGCGAGGCGATCGACTTCATGACCAAGAAGGTCGCGGAGTACAACGCCTCGCAGGACAAGGTCCGTGTCGTCATCGACACCTCGGGCGTCGACGTCGTCTCGGCGAGCTTCGTGCGCGGCAACCCGCCCGACCTGATGCTCGCCAACTACAACTTGGAGGTCGCGCGCTTCGTCTCGCGCTGCGCGCTCAGCGACCTGAGCGGCACGAAGGCCGCGGGCGAGATCGCCGACACGTACCAGCCGCTGCTCGACCAGTACGGCACCTGCGCCGGCCGCACGAGCGCCCTGCCGTACTCGGTCATGGCCGCCTCGGTCATCTACAACAAGCAGATCTTCGCCGAGCACCACATCGCGGTGCCGACCACGTGGGACGAGCTCATCGCGGCCTGCGACGCGCTCAAGGCCGCCGGGGTCACCCCGTTCTACGCGACGCTCAAGGACGACTGGACCGTCGGACAGGGCTGGTACGACTACGCGGCCGGCGGATCCCTCGACGTGCTCGACTTCTTCCAGCGGCTGAACGCCGAAGGGGCGGAGGTCGGACCCGGCTCTGACACCTCGTTCCAGAAGGACTTCGCCGAGCCCATGGCCAAGATGCAGCAGCTACTCGGCTCCTACGTCAACAAGGACGCAGCGAGCCGGGGCTACGGCGATGGGAACCTTCATCGGCATCATGCGCCTGTCGAGGAAC
>CALMAD010000146.1 GCA_937859105.1 uncultured Propionibacteriaceae bacterium | reverse complement strand
TTCGTCGACGAGGACGCCGCCGCCGGCCTCGACTACTACCGCTGCAGCTTCTAGCGGCGTCCAGCGGGCGCTGGGTCCCGCGGATCGACGGCCGCCGCAGCACGCGGCGCCGCATTTTTCGTTCACGAAGGCCGCTTTTCTCCGCGAGGAATGAGCCTCGCGGAGAAATGCGGAATCGCTTTAGTAAATAACCTCGCCGTTGGCGCGACGGCTGCGCAGCAACTCCAGCGCCTCGGTCAAAATGGCCGCCGCCTCCTCATCGGAGCGGCGCTCTTTGACGTACGCGAGGTGCGTCTTGTACGGGGTGATCTTCGGCGGGGGCGGAGGATTCTCAGAATCGAGGTTGGCCGGGAGACCGCAACGCGGACAATCCCACGTCTCCGGAATCTGCGCATCGGCAGCGAACGCGGGACGCGTCACATGCCCATTTGCGCAGAAGTACGAGACATACAGCCGCGGAGCGGAATCACCGCGCTCCGCTTCGCCCATTGGACCGGCTCCGACCCGGCTCCCCCGGATCGCGCTACCACCGACCACCTATTTCTCCTTGTCAAAAAAAGCGAATGTCTTGCTGCCCGGGGCTCAGCTCGGCCCTGGTGTACCCAGCACCCCGATCTCGGGGAAGTACCGGTACAAGACCAGCAGACCAATGATGCACGCCAGCCAGACGAGACCGACGATGATCGTCATGCGGTCAAGGTTGCGCTCGGCTGCCGAGGTGCCCCCCATGGACGTGGACATGCCGCCACCGAAAAGATCGGACATGCCGCCACCCCGGCTTTTGTGGAAGAGGATCAACGCGGCCAGGATCAGGCTGGTGATGACCACCAGGATCGAGACCGTGAGGATCGGCCACGTGAGTAAAGGAGCAACAGTCACCCGAGCATTCTAACTCAGGGTGACTGTTGCTCCCGCTACTTCTGGCCCTCGCGACTACTCGGCGCCACTACTGGGCGTAGAACAGCACGATCTTGGCGAACTCCTCGGCATCGAGGCTGGCCCCGCCGACGAGCGCGCCGTCGACGTCGGGCTTGGCCATGATGTCGACGACGTTGCCCGACTTCACCGAGCCGCCGTACTGAATGCGCACGCCCTCGGCCGCCTCGGCACCCTGCAGCTCCTTGGCGACGTGCTCGCGGATCGCGCCGCACACCTCCTGAGCGTCGTCGGGCGTCGCCACCTCGCCGGTGCCGATGGCCCAGACGGGCTCGTAGGCGATGACGAGGCCGGCGACCTGCTCGGCCGACAGCCCGTCGAGGCACTTGGTGACCTGATCGAGCACGAACGGAACCTGGTTGCCCTCCTTGCGGACCTCCAGCTTCTCGCCCACGCAGATGATCGGGGTCATGCCCGCGTCGAGGACCTTCTTCGCCTTCTCGTTGATCAGCTCATCGCTCTCCGCGTGGTACTCGCGCCGCTCGGAGTGGCCGATCACCACGTAGGTGCACTTGAGCTTGCTCAGCATGTCGACGGAGATCTCACCCGTGTAGGCGCCCTTGTCATGGACCGACACGTCCTGAGCGCCATAGGTCAGCGGCAGCTTGTCGCCCTCCACCAGGGTCTGCACGGTGCGCAGGTCGGTGAACGGGACGATGACCGCGCACTCGGACTTCGAGGCGTCGTACTGCTTGTCCGTCAGAGTCCACGCCAGCTTCTGGACGAGCCCGGTCGCCTCGACGTGGTTGAGGTTCATTTTCCAGTTGCCCGCCATGAGCGGAGTACGAGACATCAGCCCTCCAAGACCGCGATACCGGGGAGTTCCTTGCCTTCGAGGAACTCCAGGGAAGCTCCACCACCGGTGGAGATGTGACCGAACTGGTCGTCGTCGTAGCCGAGCTCGCGCACGGCCGCGGCGGAGTCGCCGCCGCCCACGACCGACAGGCCGTCGACCTCGGTCAGCGCCTTGGCGACGGCCTTCGTGCCGGACGCCAGCGCGTCGATCTCGAACACGCCCATCGGACCGTTCCAGACCACGGTCTTCGCGGACTTGATCGTGTCGGCGAAGAGCTTCTCGGTCTCGGGGCCGATGTCGAGGCCCATCTTGTCGGCCGGGATCGCGTCCACCGCCACGACGTCGACGTCGCCGTCGACCGTGCGGGCCGCGAAGTCCATCCCCGTGGCGACGCGGACGTCGACCGGGAGCACGATCTTCTTGCCGGCCGCCTTGGCCTGCTCGAGGTAGCCCTTCACCGCGTCCAGGCTGGCCTCGTCGAACAGGGACTTGCCGATCTCGTGGCCCTCGGCCTTGATGAACGTGTACGCCATGCCGCCGCCGATGACGAGCGTGTCGGCGACCTTCAGCAGGTTGTCGATGACGGCGAGCTTGTCGGCCACCTTCGCGCCGCCGAGCACGACGACGAGCGGGCGCGCCGGGTCGTTCGTCACCTTGGAGAGGGCGTCGACCTCCTTCTGCACGAGATTGCCGGCCGCGGCCGGGAGCAGCTTCGCCAGGTCGTAGACGGAGGCCTGCTTGCGGTGCACGACGCCGAACCCGTCGGAGACGAAGA
>CALMAD010000145.1 GCA_937859105.1 uncultured Propionibacteriaceae bacterium | reverse complement strand
AACTGGTTCAGGAAGGCGCGCATCGCGTTGATCCGGGCGCGCTTCTTGTCGTTGCTGCGGATGGTGATCCACGGGGCGCGATCAGTGTCGGTGCGCTTGAGCATCGCCTCCTTGGCCGCGGTGTAGTCCTCCCACCGGTCAAGGGACTCGAGGTCCATCGGGGAGAGCTTCCAGCGCCGCACCGGGTCGATCTGCCGGATCGCGAACCGGGTGCGCTGCTCGCGCTGCGTGACCGAGAACCAGAACTTGGTGAGGTTGATGCCCGCGTCGATGATCATGCGCTCGAACTCGGGCGCCTGGCGCATGAAGATCTCGTACTGCTCGTCGGACGCGAACCCCATCACGCGCTCGACGCCGGCCCGGTTGTACCAGGAGCGGTCGAACATGACGATCTCACCGTAGGTCGGGAAGTGGTTGGCGTAGCGCTGGAAGTACCACTGGCCCTGCTCGGTCGTCGTCGGCGTCGTGTGGGCGACCACGCGCGCGGCGCGCGGGTTGAGGTGCTCGGTGAAGCGCTTGATCGTGCCGCCCTTGCCGGCGGCGTCCCGACCCTCGAAGAGAATGATGTGCCGGACGCCGTGATCCTGCCCCCAGTACTGCAGCTTCAGCAGTTCGACCTGCAGCCGGTACTTCTCGCGCTCGTATTCGCCGCGCCCGAGCCGCTCGTCGTACGGGTAATCCTCCCGCCACGTCTCGACCGCCCGGCCGCCCGGATCGATGAGCTCAGGGTCGGGGCCCTCGGTGTCGATGACGGTGTACCCCTGGTTCACCAGCTTGTCGATGAACTCGCGCAGGTTTTCCCGCTGTTGGGGAGCATCCTCCAGCATTTCGCTGATGTCATGCGCGTCCACGGACGACCTCTCTTCTTCCACAAATCCCTCCCCACCTTAGCGGCCCGAGGACGTCGGAAACGAGGGTCGCGGAGGCGGCGCGGCGGTCCAGGTCCGGTGAACGTACAGTAAGCACGTGAACGAACGACTGGTGTGGATCGACTGCGAGATGACGGGCCTCGATTTGGAGCGCGACGCGCTCGTCGAGGTGGCGGCCCTGGTGACGGACGCCGAGCTGAACGTGCTGGGCGACGGCGTCGACGTCATCATCAAACCCAGCGACGAGGCGATGGCCCAGATGGGCGACTTCGTCCGCACGATGCACACGAACTCGGGCCTGTTGCCCCTGCTCGCCGACGGGCTCACGATGGACGACGCCGAGCAGCGCGTGCTCGCCCACATCCGCGAATACGTGCCCACCGCGCGGCAGGCGCCGCTGGCCGGCAACACGATCGGCACCGACCGCGCCTTCCTCGCCCGCGACATGCCCGCGCTCGAGGGCCACGTGCACTACCGCAACGTCGACGTCTCCTCGCTGAAGGAACTCGCCCGTCGCTGGTACCCCCGCGTCTACTTCAACGCTCCTGCCAAGTCGGGCAACCACCGCGCGCTCGCCGACATCCAAGAGTCCATCGAAGAGCTCCGCTACTACCGCGAGGCGCTCTTCGTCGACCAGCCCGGCCCGACGGTGGCCGAACTGCAGAGCATCGCCCAGCGCCATCAGGGCGCGCTCACCGGCCACCGCGTGGCCGAGCCGACCACGGCGTCCACCGCCATCGACGCGCCGAGCGCGGGCTAGCCGCAGCCCGGCGCGCCGACCCCCCGACCGTGCCGGCCGGGGGCCTGGGACGCCTTAGCTCGCCGCCCCGTCGGCGATGCGCGCGACGATCATCGACAGCGACACCGCGCCCGGGTCGGGCGTGCCGACGCTCTTCTGCCCCAGCGGACGCGCCCGCCCCAGCTTGGCCGCGAAGTCCTTCGTCGTCTCGGCGCCCCGGTTCGCCTCCTCGGACGCCGCCCGCCACGCCGCGGACGCATCGCCGCCGTCGACGGCGGCCTCGAACGCCTCCACGAACGGGACGAGGGCGTCCACCAGCGTCTTGTCGCCCACGGACGCCCCGCCGAGCCTGATCGCCGCCTCCAGCGCGGCGCGCGCGGCCTGGGCCTGCGTGGCGAGGTCGACCCCGTCGGAGTCGCCGACGGTGTTGCCGACCGCGGTCAGCATCGCGCCCCACAGCGCCCCCGACGTGCCGCCCGCCCGGTCGGACCACGAGTCGCCCGCCCCGACCAGTAGCGTCTGCGCGCCCGCCCCCTCGCCGAGCAGCCGCTGCGCGGTCTCGGCCGCGGCGTGCGAGCCCCGCGCCATGCCGACGCCGTGATCGCCGTCGCCGGCCACGGCGTCCAGGTCGCCCAGCTTCTTCTCGTTCTCCTTCAGCAGGGCCGCGACGTCGGCGAGCGCCTCGGCGAGTCGCGCCGCGACCGCCTGCGACACCTCGGACCCGGGCTGCTCGACGCCCACCTGCGGACGCTCGTTGTTCAACTCGGTCGTGTCGGCCTCGGCCTCGGTCACCGAGCCCCGGCGGTAGGCGGGCGTGTCGCAGGGGGCGAACCAGAGCGGCTCGATCACGTCGTCGAGCCACAGCAGCGTGAGCGACAGGCCGTTCATGTCGAGCGACGTCACGAACTCGCCGACCTCGCCCTCCACGATCTCGATGCCGGCCTCCCCCAGCGCCCGGGCGACGCCGCGGTAGACGATGAACAGGTCTTCATACGGGGCCGAGCCGAGCCCGTTCAGCAGGGCGACGACCCGGCTGCCCGACTCGTCGGGACGGTCGCCGAGCAGCCCCTCCACCAGCATCTCGGCGATCTCGTCGGCCGTGCCGAGCGGCTTGGAGTCGATGCCCGGCTCGCCGTGGATGCCGAGGCCGATGCCCATCGTGCCCGGCTCGACGTGGAACAGGGCGTCGTCGGCGCCGGGCAGCGTGCAGCCGTCGAACGCGACGCCGAAGCTGCGGCAGCGCTCGTTGGCCCGGTCGAAGATGGCGACCACCTCGTCGATCGGTTTGCCGGCCTCGCACGCCGTGGCCGTCACTTTGAACACGGGCAGGTCGCCCGCGATGCCGCGGCGACGCAGGTGCTCGTCGTGCGGCGCGGACGCGATGTCGTCGGTCACCAGCAGCGTGCGCGCGTCGATGCCCTCGGACGCCAACCGCTCGACCGCCTGGCCGAAGTGCAGCACGTCGCCCGCGTAGTTGCCGAAGCCGATCAGGATGCCGGCGCCGCGGTCGGCCGCCTTGCACACGCTGTAGGCCTGCGCCCCGGACGGCGACGCGAAGATGTTGCCCGCCACGGCGCCGTCGGCGAACCCGGGGCCCACCCAGCCGGCGAACGCCGGGTAGTGGCCCGAGCCGCCGCCGACGACCAGGGCGACCTTGCCCTGCGCGGTCTTGGTCGAGCGGACGACCCCGCCGTACACCGGCTTCACGTAGCGCGCGTTCGCCTGCGCGAACCCTTGGAGGGCCTCCTCGGCGTAGTTCACAGGATCGTCGTTGATCAGTCGAGCCATCGTTGGTTCTCCTCGTGATTGTTTGGGCACGTCACGGCCCTTTCTTGGGAGAGTATCCGGGGCCCCTGACAGTTTGGAACGCCCGGGGCGATGGTTGAATGGGGACGTCCTTCCGCGCCGATGCGGAGGGGTGGACGACCGTTCACGACCGAGGAGTTCCCATGCGCGCCGCCGTGTTCACCCGCCCCGGGCTGGTCGAGTTGACCGACCTGCCGACGCCGTCGGCGGGGCCCGGCGAGATCTTGTTGAAGGTGGAGGCGGCCACGCTGTGCGGCACCGACCTGCGCATCCGTTCGGGCGCGAAGTCGGCGGGCGTCGTCCCGGGGACGGTCATGGGCCACGAGATCGCCGGACGCATCGAGCAGGTCGGCGACGGCGTCGATGGGTACGACGTGGGCGCGCAGGCGACGGTCTCGATCGTGGTCGCCTGCGACCACTGTCCCCAGTGCCTGGCCGGGCTCGAGCACCTGTGCGACAACCTGAGGCTGTTCGGGTACGCGATCAACGGCGGGTTCGCCGAGTACGTGCTCGTGCCGGCGGACGTCGTCCGGCGGGGCAACGTCGTCCAGTGCTCCCGCGAGCTGCCGCCGACGCACCTCGCCCTGGCGGAGCCGCTGTCGTGCTGCCTCAACTCGTACCGCCAGTACCGGGTGGAGCCGGGCGACACCGTCGTCGTGCTGGGAGCCGGCCCGATCGGGCTGCTGCACCTGACGCTGGCGAAGCTCGGCGGCGCGCGGAACATCGTCGTCACGAACCGCTCGTCCGGACGCCGCGCCGTCGCCCAGCGCCTCGGCGCGACCCACGTGGTCGAGCCGGACGGCGTCCAGGCGGCCGTCGACGACGCGACCGGCGGACGCGGCGCCGACGTGGTGATCGTCTGCATCGGGGCGTCCGAGCTGGCGGACGTCGCGCTCCAACTCGCGCGTCCGGGCGGCCGGGTGAGCTACTTCGCCGGCTTCCCGAAGGGCTCGACGGCCGAGGTGGAGGTGAACCTCATCCACTACAAGGAACTGCACGTGACGGGCGGTTCGAACGCCCGCCGCGAAGACGTCGTCCGGGCGGTCAGCATCCTGGAGTCGGGCGCCATCGACGCCGACGCGATAGTCACGCACACCTTCCCGCTCGAGCAGATCGATGACGCCTACCAGGCCGTCGAAGACAAGCTGGGCGTCAAGATCGCCGTCGTCCCCTGACGCCGTCGTCTGCCGACGCCGGCTTTCACCATCGGACGCCTCCGCCCGATGCGTGCGCCGGTCACGGGGGGGCGGAGAGCGGGATGCCGGGTGACGGGTCCGGGCGGTCAGCGCGAACCGCCGCGGAGCGTCGACCGACGCGGGTGCGGCGAGGCGTCCGCAAAGCTGTGCGCACGGGATCCCTCATAACGCCGTTGCCACCAGGGACGCCGGATCCATCGCGCACTGGTTCGCGGGCATCGGGACGCCTGCGCGATCACCCAGGTGCCCGCGTCCGACGCCCACAGCGGGGCTCGGGAGGCGTCCGGCCACCGACGACGCGGCGCCGGTTTCTCGAATCCGCGGACGACCCGGTATGCTGTCCTTCGCTGTTCGGGCTTTGACCCGGCGGCGATGGTGGGTATAGCTCAGTCGGTAGAGCGTCTGGTTGTGGTCCAGGATGTCGCGGGTTCGAATCCCGTTACTCACCCCAAACGGGTCAGGTGTGAACTTTCGACCAAGGGTCCGCCCTTGGTCGCGGTTCGCGCCTGGCCCATTTTCTTCGCCTCAGCGGCCCAGCTCAGGGCGTCGGCATGGAGGCCGGAGAGGCTCAGCCCGTCGTACGGGTTCCGGTAGCCGACGCGCACGTCGTTGTCCTCGTCGATGTAGATCGCCTTGAACAGTGCCTGGTTGCACAGCCTGCGGTTCGCGTCGTCAGCGTGCTCGTAGAGGTCGGCGGCGTTGGACAGCAGTTTCAGCGAGTCGTCGAGGTTCGCCCGTGCGTCGGCGTAGTGGCCGTGGTGAGCGGTGATCCGGTGCTCGATTGTCTCCAACGATGCAGTGATCCGGTCCTGCTCCTTCTTGAGCAGGTCGAGCGGGATGGCTCCGGCGT
>CALMAD010000144.1 GCA_937859105.1 uncultured Propionibacteriaceae bacterium | reverse complement strand
CCGTGTCGTTTCACAGGACGCCTCCGCGCGGCCGCGCGGAGGCGGACGGGCGGGACTGTCGCCGGACGAATCCGGGTCGCGGGACGCCTACAGGTACAGCCCGGTCGCCCCGTCGGAGAGCCGTTCGGCGGCCACGGCGTGCACGTCGCGCTCACGCAGGAGGATGTACACCTCGTTCTGCACCTCGACCTCGGCGCGCTCGGCCGGGTCGTAGAGGACGCGGTCGTTCACCTTAAGCACCCGGACGTTCGCGCCCGTCGCGACCACGCGCGCCCAAGCCAGCCGGCGTCCCATCTGCACGGTCGCCGGGATCAGGATTCCGCCGCCCGAGCGGCGCTCGCCCCCCTCGCCTTCGCTCGTGACCAGGATGCGGTCGTGCAGCATCCTGATCGGCAGGCCGCCGTCGGTGGGATCGGGCACTACCGGAACAGCGACTTCACGACGACGGCGAACGCGATGCTGCCGACGACCGCGACGGCCAGGTAGGTCACGCGCTCCCAGGAGATGTTGCCCTCGGCGTCGCGCACCGTGTCGGTCGCCGAGTTGACCTCCTGCGCCGCGAAGTCTTTCGCGTCGTTGATCGCGCGGGTCTTGGCGGCCTGCGGGTGCACCTGCGTGATGAGCCCGGAGATGTTGCTGGACAGGCGCCGACGCGCCTCGGCGAGCTCATTCTCGATATCGGCATTGCTGCTGGTACGGGCCACGATGGCGTCCTTCCGCGTGCTCCTGTGTGCTCCCACCCTAGTGCCCGCGCACTAAGGTTGCATCATGACGACGTTGAAGGTGGGCGACACCGCCCCGAGCTTCTCCCTGCCGGACGCCGAGGGGCGCACGGTATCGCTGTCCGACTACGCCGGCCGCCGCGTCATCGTCTACTTCTACCCCGCCGCCCTCACCCCCGGGTGCACCACGCAGGCCGTCGACTTCTCCGCGGACAAAGACGATCTGTCAGCGGCCGGCTACGACGTCGTCGGCATCTCCCCCGACTCGCCCGAGAAGCTGGCGCGGTTCGCGCAGAAGGAGGGGCTGTCGGTCGTCCTGCTGTCCGACGCGTCGAAGGAGACGCTGCTCGCGTACGGCGCGTTCGGCACGAAGAAGCTGTACGGCAAGGAGATCGAGGGGGTCATCCGGTCGACGTTCGTGGTCGATGTGGACGCCGACGGCGTCGGGACCGTCGCCGTCGCCCAGTACAACGTGAGGGCGAAGGGGCACGTGGCCAAGCTGCGTCGCGACCTCGGGGTCTGATGGCGTTCACGCACCCCGACCCGCAACTGCCGGTCCTCGGGTTCGGGCTGTCGTCGTCGGCGCACCTCGACGTCGAGGCGTTGGCGGCGGCGCTGCTGGAAAACTTCGAGGTGGGCGTCCGGGTGGTCGATCTGCCGGCGCGCGAGGGGCGTCCGGCGGCGCGGACGGTCGCCGTGGAGACCGACGACGTGGTCGTTCTCGTGACGCCCGTCGACGCCCCCGTGCCCGCCGCCGAGGCCGTGCGCGCCTGTCACCCCTTGTGGTGGACCGATCCGACGCCGGTCGCGCAGCACGCGTCGCACACGATCATCACCGCGTTGCCCCAGCGGGGGCGTTCTGTGGATCGTCCGCTGGTGGTGCTCATCGCGAGCATCTTCTCGGTCGTCGCGTCCGTGCTCATGGAGCAGCCGGACGCCGTCGCCCTCTACTTCGGCAGCGGCGGCATCACCTACCCCGCGCGGCGGTACGCAGGGCAGGTGATCGAGTCGCTGGAGGCCGGGGCCGCGCCGGTGGACCTGTGGACGTCCGTATGGCTGCAGCCTCAGCCGGACGGGACCGTGAGCGGCCACACCATCGGGTTGGACACGTTCGGGCACGCCGACCTGCTCGTCGAGAGGTCGACGCACACGCTCGCCGAGGTGTACGAGCGGCTGGCGATGCTGGCCACGTACGTGATCACGACCGCGGAGTCCTTGCAGCCCGGCGTGCCGCTGGCGTTCAGCCCCACCGAGCGGCTCGAGGTGGAACCGGTGGCATCCGATGCCCACCCGCTGGGTGCCCTGCGCGTGCGGTACTGAGGCGCCCTTCGGCGTGCGACCGACGTCGGCCGTGGCTCCCCGTGGGCAGGTGTCCCGTGGGCGTCCGTGGGGAGCGGTCGTTCGAGCGCGAGGACCACTTTCTGGCAACCGCTGGCCGACGATCGTCGGATCGCCTAAGCTTTCGGCCATGATCACGACAGCGCTCTCCACGACGCCGCTGTCGTTCGTGCTCCCCTCCGGCTGTTGTCGGTGTCGCCGCATGCGCGGCGCCCACTCCTGACGCGGCCGGGCCGGTTTTCGGGAGTTGGGCACAGACCCTCTCCCGACAACCATCTTTCCGTAGGAGCACACCACCCATGACCGTCGATCTGGTCTTCGTTCAGCAGGACGCCGCCCGCGCCACGCTCGCCCAGTTGGCCGCCGACCTCGGCCTCACCATTCGCCTCATCGCGCAGCGGGTCACCAACATGGAGATCTTCTCCGTCAACGTGATGACCGTCGAGCTGGACGCCGACGCCCCTGTGCTGGACGCGGCGTCCACCTGGTTCGACCGCCGCGGCATCCACCGCCTGGCCCGCGCGGCCTGAGGGTGGGCCGAGCCTCTGGAGACGCAGCGGGGGTTCGGACGCGCTACGCGCACCCGCGACCACGCTGACGCGCCGGCTGGGCCCGGGTCTTGCCGAAACGCTTCTGCCGGTGTTCTCGCAAACGCTGCAGGTGTTTCCCGGTTTACTGCAGGCGTTCTCGAAACGCCGGGCTTAAGCCGGAACGCTGCCTTACGTAAGGCAGCGTTCTCGCCGAAGGCAGGCGTTGTGGAAACGCTGCAGGCGTTCCGCGGTCTACTGCAGGCGTTGTCGAAACGCTGCAGGTCTTTCGCAAACGCTGCAGGCGTTTCGTCGCTCGCCACGAAACGGCCCGGGCCCACACGAACAAGCAGAGCCCTCCACGTTCTGCTCGGCGAGAACGGCGCCGGCAAGTCGACGCTGATCAAATGTCTCGCCGGCGTCCATCAGCCCGACGAAGGGGTCATCACGGTCGACGGCGACCCGGTCGTCCTGCACACCACTGCGGACGCCGAGAAGTTGGGGATCGCGACGATCCATCAGGAGTTCAACCTCGTTACCGAACTGAGCGTCGCCGAGAACGTCATGCTCGGCCGTCAGCCCCGCGTCGCGGGCATCATCAAGAAGGCCGAGATGAACAAGACGGCCAGCGCCACGCTCGCGAAGGTCGGCCTGCACCTCGACCCGCGGACGCCGGTGTCCTCGCTGGGCGTGGCGCGGCAGCAGCTGGTCGAGATCGCCAAGGCGCTGAGTCTTGACGCGCGGATCCTGATCATGGACGAGCCGACGGCCGCCCTCACCGACGACGAAGTCGACCGGCTGCTCTCCCTCATGGACGAGCTACGCGCCCAGGGCGTCGCGCTGATCTTCATCTCGCACCATCTGGACGAGATCCGGCGCATCGGCGACCGGGTGACCATCCTTCGTGACGGCGAATCCGTGACCACCGTCCCGGCCTCGACCGAGACCGACGAGTTGGTACGCCTCATGGTCGGGCGCTCGATCGACGCCCAGTACCCACGGGTGCGCGGCGAGGTGGGCGAGACGCTCCTGAAGGTCGAGGGGCTCAGCCGGAAGGGCAGCTTCGACGACATCTCCTTCGAGGTGCGGGCCGGCGAGGTGGTCGGCTTGGCAGGCCTGGTCGGCGCGGGCCGCACCGAGGTGCTGCGCGCGGTCTTCGGCGCCGATCGGTTCGACCGCGGGACGATCACGGTCGGGGGCCGGTCGCGCAGCCACTCCGGCGTCGAGCGCGGCATCGCGCAGGGGCTTGGCCTCGTCCCCGAGGATCGCAAGCAGCAGGGGCTGGTCTTGGGCGCTTCGGTCGCCGACAACCTCGGGCTGGTCAAACTGAAGGACGCCTCGAAGGGCGGCATCGTCAACCGGGGCAAGCTGGCCGACCTCGCGCGTCGCGCCATCGACAGCCTCCGGATCCGCACCCCGAGCGCCAAGGCGACCGTCCGGAACCTCTCCGGCGGCAACCAGCAGAAGGTCGTCATGGGCAAGTGGCTGCTCGCCGACCCCACGGTTCTTCTGCTGGACGAACCGACCCGCGGCGTCGACGTCGGCGCGAAGGTCGAGATCTACAACCTCATCAACGACATGACCCAGTCCGGGCGTGGGGTCCTCATGGCCTCCTCCGACCTGCCCGAGGTCATCGGCATCTGCGACCGCATCCTGGTGATGGCCCAGGGCCGCATCGTCGGCGAACTCACTCACGAACAAGCAACTCAAGACGCCGTCATGGCTCTGGCGGTCCAAGAAAGGGAGTCAACCCGTGCCCACTGAAGCAACCCAATCCGCGCCCTGGTCGGCGCGAGCCAAGGAGCTCGCCGGCCAGAATGGGGCACTCGGCGCCCTGCTCATCCTCGCGATCGCCATGGCGATCCTGAGCCCGGTCTTCCTGACCACCCAGAACCTCATGAACGTCGGTACCCAAGCGGCGGTCGTCGCGATTCTGGCGTTCGGCCAGACGTTCGTCATCGTGTCGGCCGGCATCGACCTGTCCGTCGGCTCGCTCGCGGCCCTGTCGGCGATCGTCACCGGCTACAGCGCGACGAACCTCGGCTTGCCCGCCTGGGTGGCCATCCTGCTGGGCATCGCGACGGGGTGCGCAGCCGGCCTCGTCTCCGGGATCCTGATCAGCTACGGGCGGCTACCCGCCTTCATCGCGACGATGGCCATGCTGTCCGTCGGGCGCGGCCTCGCGCTCGTGCTGTCCAACGGCATCCCGGTGCGGCAGCCGTCCCAGGTCGCGTTCTTCGGCTCCACGCTGGGGGGCTGGCTGCCCGTACCGCTGCTCATCATGGTCATCCTCGGCGTCCTGGCAGCCTTCATCCTCAACCGCACCTACCTGGGCCGCTGCATGTACGCCATCGGCGGCAATGAGGACGCCGCGCGTCTGTCCGGCATCAACGTCGCTCGGCAGAAGCTCATCATCTACGCCCTGTCCGGCACCTTCTCGGCCATCGCGGGTCTCGTGCTGGCCGGTCGTCTGGTCTCCGGGCAGCCGCAGGCGGCGTCCGGCTACGAACTCGACGCCATCGCGGCCGTGGTCATCGGCGGCGCGAGCCTGGCGGGCGGCAAGGGCCGCGCGTTCGGCACCCTCATCGGCGCGCTCGTCCTGGCGGTCATCCGCAACGGCCTGAACCTGCTGAACGTCTCCTCGTTCTGGCAGCAAGTCGTGATCGGCATCGTGATCGCCCTCGCCGTCCTCACCGACACCCTCCGCCGCAAGTCGGCGTAGTCACACCCACCTAGTGAAAGGAACACCCACGATGTCCAAGATCGGAATGCGCATCGCCGCCATCCTCGCCTCGGGCGCCCTGCTTCTGTCCGGCTGCTCCCAGGGCGGCACGGCCGCGTCCTCGGGGGCCGGCGGCGAGAAGGTCAAGCTCGGGATGGCGATCTCGACGCTCAACAACCCCTTCTTCGTCTCGCTGGAGAAGGGCGCGAAGGACGCCGCCGCGGCGGCCGGCGCCGACCTCGTCGTCACCGACGCCCGCGACGACGCGACCCAGCAGGCGAACCAGATCCAGAACTTCCAGGCCCAGCAGGTCAAGGCCGTCCTCATCAACCCGGTCGACTCCGACGCGGCCGGCCCGATGGTGGCCCCCCTCGCCGCCGCGAACCTGCCGGTCGTCGCAGTCGACCGCGCGGTGAACGGGGCCGAGGTGAACGCTCTCGTGGCGTCCGACAACGTGGCGGGCGGGCGGATGGCCGCCGAGACGCTGGCGAAGGCCATCGGCGAGAAGGGCGACATCATCGTGCTCCAGGGCGTCGCCGGCGCGACCGCCTCCCGCGAGCGCGGCCAGGGCTTCACGGAGGGGATCGCGAGGTTCCCGAACGTGAAGGTCGTCGCGAAGCAGCCCGCCGACTTCGACCGCACCAAGGGCCTCGACGTGACGACGAACCTGCTGCAGTCGAACCCGAAGGCGGTCGGCGTCTTCGCAGAGAACGACGAGATGGCTCTGGGCGCCATTCAGGCGCTCGGGGACCGGGCCGGCAAGTCGGTTCAGGTCGTCGGCTTCGACGGCACCGCCGACGGCATCGCCGCCGTCAAGCAGGGCACGATGTTCGCCTCGATCGCCCAGCAGCCGGAGGAGCTCGGCAAGAAGTCCGTCGAGACCGCGCTCAAGCTCGCCAAGGGCGAGACCGTCGACAAGGCGATCTCCGTGCCGGTGGTCGTCGTCGACAAGAGCAACGCGAAGTAATCCTCCCCTCGGCGCCGGACGCCGCCCCGACGGGCCTCCGGCGCTGCACCCCCACACCATCGACAGAAAGGGATGCTGTGAGCATCACGGTGATTGGATCCGCGAACGCGGATCTGGTGATTGAGGTCGACCGTCGACCCTCCGGCGGCGAGACGCTGCTCGGTTCTGACCTCGTCATCACGCCCGGCGGCAAAGGCGCCAACCAGGCCGCCGCGGCCGGCCTGATCGGGGGCGACGTCGCGTTCGTCGGCTGCGTCGGAGCGGACGGCAACGGGGCGCTCCTGCGGGAATCGCTCGAGGCGTCCGGGGTCGACACGTCGCCTGTGGACGACGTCGACGTCCCGACCGGCTGCGCCCTCATCACGATCACGCCTGACGGGGAGAACTCGATCGTGGTCTCCCCCGGCGCGAACCGGCGGGTCACGCCCGAGTATCTCGACGAGCACGCCGACGCCTGGACGCACGCCGACCTGGTCGTCCTGCAGCACGAGATCCCGCTCGAGTCCGTCCGCCACGTCGCGGCCCGCTGCCGCGACGAGGGCGTCCGGTTTCTGCTGAACGCCGCCCCGGCGGCCGACGTCCCGGATGACGTGCTGGCCGTGTGCGACCCGCTGGTCGTCAACGAGTACGAGGCCGCGCTCGTCGCGGGCGTCACCGAGGGCAGCGCCGAGCCGCTCGAGCTCGCCCGGCAGCTGCTGGGACGCGGTGCGCGCAGCGTCGTCGTGACGCTCGGCTCGCAGGGGTCGCTCGCGGTCGACGCGTCCGGTGAGGTGACCACGCAGGAAGCCGAACGCGTCACCGCGGTCGACACGACCGGCGCCGGGGACGCCTTCGTCGGCGCGATGGCCGTGGCCCTGGCGTCCGGGAAGGGGTTCGGCGACGCGTTGGCCCTCGGCACGCGCGTCGCCGCCCGCGCGGTGCAGAAGCGCGGCGCGCAGGCGTCCTACCCGACCCTCGCCGACGTGGAGGCGGCCCGATGAAGCGCACGGGAATCCTGAACGCCGACCTGTCGGGCGCGATCGGACGCCTCGGCCACACCGACCTCGTGGTCGTCGGGGACTGCGGGCTGCCGCGGCCGCACGGCGTGGCGGTGATCGATCTGGCCGTGACGTTCGGCGTCCCGAGCTTCGAGGCGGTCGTCCGGGCGCTGGCTGGGGAGATCGTCGTCGAGAAGGCGTGGGTCGCCACGGAGACCGCGGACGCCAACCCCGCGGCCCAGGAGTTGCTCGAGTCGCTCTTCGGGGAGCCGGAGACCCTGTCGCACGAGGAGTTCAAGAAGAAGTCCGGGGACGCCGTTCTGCTCGTGCGCACCGGGGAGGCGACACCGTTCGCCAACGTCATCCTGCGGTGCGGGGTGCCGTTCTGACGGCGGCGTTCTGCTCGCTCGTCCACTGGGCCGTCCACGCTGGTGGGCGGCCCAGTCGGCGTCGGACGCCCAGCGCCGCCCAAGCCCGATGCGTCACCGCTCCGTCGCCCTGCGAGTTGAGTGAGTGAGTGGGTTGTTTGGATGGATTGAGGGACCTCCCGTGACTAGGAGCAACGCTACTCATCCGGAGACTCAACGGAGGAACTTCCCGCGCTAACTCGTTCGACTTCCCAGGGGCGTGGGGGTTGCCGCCTTCAAGAACGAGTCTTCTCCATTCCCAGCGATTACCCAGCACAAGAACGGACCAGCAGCATCTCCTGCGAAAGCCGGTCCGCCTGGCTACAGTCCAGGCGCATGAACTCAGCCGCTCTCACCCAACGGTCCCTCATCACCGCCGTCTTCGAGGCGAGCAACGCCGCCCTCGACCAACTCTCCCAACTCGTTCCCGAGATCGACCGGGATCGTATGGAGTACGCCGTGGCGAGCGTGTTGCTGGAGGAGGCGTGGGTCAGCGCGAAGTAGCACTGGTCGCCTGCGAGGCCACAGGGTCCGCATGCCGAGCAACACGCGGGCAGCCCTTGACGGCGAGCGAGGGAGCATGGCTACCATAGGGGCATAAACACCGGCCCCTCTCTCGGCAACCGGCTTCGCGCCACCTGTCGTGCATGGGCCGGTTTTCCTTTGGCACTATAGAGAGATGCGCTACTCCAAGCCCCACCTGCCTTACGACCAGCAGGTTCGGCTGCTGGCCTCGCGGGGGTTGGATGTTGGCCGCGAAGGGGACGCGGTACGTGCCCTGAAGCGCATCGGCTACTACCGTCTCTCGGCCTACACCTACCCGATGCGCGCGTTCACCACGGACGACGCTGGCAACGTGCACCGTTCGGATGACTTCGTGCCCGGTGCTCGCCTGTCGGATGCCGTGGCGCTGCATGACTTCGACCACCGACTCCGACGCACCTTGTTGCCCGCCATCCAATCACTGGAGATCGCACTTCGTACCAAGGTGGGGTACCACTTGGGGAAGCATGGGGCACTTGCCCACCTGGACCGTACTGGGTTGGACGCTCAGCGATGCAACGCGGTGTCGCGCGGACCCGACCATGAGGGGACT
This sequence comes from uncultured Propionibacteriaceae bacterium, assembly GCA_937859105.1. Classification (GTDB taxonomy): domain Bacteria; phylum Actinomycetota; class Actinomycetes; order Propionibacteriales; family Propionibacteriaceae; genus Propioniciclava. The sequence continues at coordinate 905 of CALMAD010000144.1, read as the reverse complement.
AAGTACGACACCTGGCGCGCCGAGTACGATTCCTTGCAGCGCAAAGCAGGCCGTGAGGACTACATGGTCCACTTCGCGACCAAGTACGACGGTGATGTCCCAGTGTGGGCAGCAACCGAGTTCATGACGATGGGTTGCCTGATCGGGCTTTACAGAATGATGCAACCCAAGGATGCTCGCCGCATTGCGGAGGAGGTGGGGGTCAAGAATCCCCAGGTGCTGTTCGGTTGGCTGAAGGCTCTCAACGTACTGCGCAACCACTGCGCTCACAACGCGCGCGTCTGGAACAGGAGCACCGTGTATCCCCCGGACAAGATCAACGCCCGCATGGTGGGAGTGGAACTACATCACCTCGTGTCTGCCGACACCAACAAGGTCTACTTCCTGACGGCAGTCCTCGCCTACTTGCTGCGGCATGTCGACCCTGACTCGCGATTTGCCAGCGATCTGCGCACGACCATGAGTAAGTTCCCCTCGGTACTCGGATGGACACCCGAGGACTCAATGGGCTTTGTGGAGGGCTGGGCATCGGAGCGGTTGTGGAACGTCCATTGAACTACCCCGCATCAGGGGCCCCCTAGGTGCATATCCTGCCACGTGCGCAACACCGCGCTCCTGATCGAAGCGGTGCGGTCCATCGGAAGCACTAGGGCTCACCCTCGCGGTGCCGCTCCACCGTCCGCGAAACCGGGGTAGGTCTTGATGTCTCGCTCGGGCTCCGGGAGTCCCTTACGGCGACGCTCAGCCTCCGCGCGGCGGTCTTCACGCGCCTCGGCTTCGAACTGCTCTCCGAGCGCCTCCAGGTCGGCCTGGAGAGGATCGTTGGGACTCGTGTGACTCAATGTGGACTTGAGCCGCCCCCTTCATTCGGTCCGGACGTTCTGTGAGTCGTCGGTTTCCATTTG
>CALMAD010000143.1 GCA_937859105.1 uncultured Propionibacteriaceae bacterium | reverse complement strand
CGATCATCACCGTGATGGGGATGCAGATCGCGATGAGCCTCGGCGGCGCGGTGCTCACTGAGACCACGTTCGAGTGGAAGGGCCTCGGCTTCATGCTCGCCCAGTACATGGGCGCCCGCGACTACGTCGCCGTGCAGGGCATCGTGATGCTCATGGCCGTGATCGTGGCCGTCACCAACTTCGTGGTCGACGTCGTCGCGGCCCTCATCGACCCGCGAGTGAGGTACTGACCCATGGCCGACCAAGCCCATCTCGCCGACCCGCGCGACCCCTGGTACCTGCGGCTGCCGGTCGTCGCCGACCTGCGCCGCAGCCACGGGCTGCAGCGCGGCATGCTGATCGCCGGGCTGACGCTGACCGCAATCCTGCTCGTCACGGCCGCGTTGGCGCCGCTGCTCGCCCCCTACTCGTGGGCGCAGACCACGGACGCCGCGGGCGTCTTCGGCAGCCAGCAGCCGCCCTCCGCGCGCAACCCGCTCGGCACGACCGTCGCCGGGTTCGACGTGCTCAGCCGGGTGATCTGGGGCACCCGCACGGCCGTCGCCGTCATGGCGTGCGCCGTCGTCTTCTCACTGTTCCTGGGCGTGCTGCTCGGCCTGGTGTCGGGCTACCTGGGCGGCTGGTTCGACCGCATCGCCGTGATGATCGCGGACGCCGTCTACGCGTTCCCGTCGCTGCTGCTCGCGATTGTCATGTCGATCGTGATCTCGGGCGGCCGCTCGGACGCCTGGGGCGGCATCCTGTCCGCCGCCCTCTCGATCACGGTCGTCTTCATCCCGCAGTACTTCCGCGTGATCCGGGCCGAGACGATCCGGCTGAAGGCCGAGCCGTTCGTCGAGTCGGCGAAGGTGATCGGGGTCGGCGTCCCGCGCATCCTGTTCGGGCACGTGTTCCGCAACGCCACCCGGACGCTGCCGCTCATCTTCACCCTCAACGCCTCCGAGGCGATCCTGACGCTGGTCGGCCTGGGCTTCCTCGGCTTCGGCATCGAGCCGACGTCGGCGTCCGAATGGGGCTACGACCTGAACCGCTCGATGGCCGACGTCACGTCGGGCATCTGGTGGACGTCGGTCTTCCCCGGCCTCGCCATCGTGCTGTCGGTGCTCGGCGTGACGCTCGTTGGCGAGTCGATGAACGACCTCAACGACCCGCGCCTGCGCACGCGCGTGAAGGCCCGACGCGCGCCGGCCGCGCCGGCGGCGTCCGGGAAGGAGCAGCGATGAGCCTCGACGAGCGATTCCCGGGGACGGATCCGCGGCTGCGGATCCGCGACCTCGACGTCACCTTCGCGACGGACGCCGGCCCCGTCGAGGCGGTCACCGACGTCGGCTTCTCGGTCGATCCAGGCGAGATCCTGGCGGTGGTCGGCGAGTCCGGGTCGGGCAAGACCGTGACGGCCCGGTCGATCCTGCGGCTGCTGCCGGAGACCGCGACGGTCGACGGGGCGGTGCTCGTCGAGGGCACCGACGTGCTGACGCTGCCGGCGTCCACGATGCGCACGGTGCGCGGGCGCGACGTCGCGATGGTCTTTCAGGAGCCCAGCTCGGCGCTGAACCCGGTGTTCCCGATCTGGTGGCAGTTCGGCGAGGGCCTGCGCGCCCATCACCCCAAGATCACCCGCGCCGAGATCAAGGCGAAGGCCGTCGAGGCGCTCGCCTCGGTCGGCATCCCCGACCCGCAGACGCGGGTGAACCGGTTCCCGCACGAGTTCTCCGGCGGCCAGAAGCAGCGGATCATCATCGCGATGGCCCTCTCCATGGGCGCGAAGCTGATCGTCGCCGACGAGCCGACGACCGCGCTGGACGTCACGGTGCAGGCCGAGATCCTGCAGTTGCTGCGCGACGTCCGGGACGCCTACGGCACGTCGATCATCCTCATCACCCACAACATGGGCGTGGTCGCCGACCTCGCCGACTCGGTGCTCGTGATGTACCAGGGCAAGGTCGTCGAGCGGGCGTGGGCGACCGAGCTGTTCGCGTCCCCCCGGCACGACTACACGCGGAAGCTGCTCGCGGCCGTGCCGCGGATCGGGTCGGCGTCGGCGTCCGCGGGGCTCGACCAGGACGCCTGGGCTCGCCTGGACGCCGCGGAGGTCGTCACCGCGGCGTCCGGGATGGATGTGACCTACCCCGGACGCCTCGGCAGCCCCGCCTTCACCGCCGTCCACGGCGTGGATTTCACGATCCACGCCGGCGAGGTTTTCGGCCTGGTCGGCGAGTCCGGGTCGGGCAAGACCACGATCGGGCGGGCGATGGCCGGCCTGGAGGCGGTCACCGGCGGCTCGCTCACCGTGTTCGGCCACGAGATGCGCGGGTTCCGGGAGCGGCGGTTCCGGCCGCTGCGCCGCGAGATCGGGTTCGTGTTCCAGGACCCGGCGACCAGCTTCGACCCGCAGCTCACGATCGGGGAATGCGTCGGCGAACCGCTGCTCGTGCACGAGCCCGGTCTGCGTCCGGCGGCCCGGCGCGAGCGCGTGGCGGAGATGCTGGAGGCCGTACAGCTGCCCGCCGGCTACGCGCGCCGCTATCCGCACGAGCTGTCAGGCGGGCAACGGCAGCGGGTGTCGTTCGCCCGCGCGCTGGCCCTGCGGCCCCGCCTGCTGATCGCCGACGAGCCGACCTCGGCCCTCGACGTCTCCGTGCAAGCGACGGTGCTCGCCCTCTTCCACGAGCTGCAGCAGCGCTTCGGGTTCGCCTGCCTGTTCATCAGCCACGACCTCGCGGTCGTCGACCAGGTGGCCCACCGCGTGGGCGTCCTGCACCGGGGCCGGCTGGTCGAGCAGGGGCCCGGCTTCGAGGTGATGACGCACCCCGCGGACGCCTACACCCGCCGCCTGCTCGCCTCGCTGCCCGTGCCCGACCCGGTCGAGCAGGCCGAGCGGCGCGAGGCGCTGCGCGCCGAGCGGGGCCACGACACGCACGCGTAGCACAGCCGTCACCGGCGGACCATCAGCCGGGTCGGCCCTGGTCACGGCCGCGCACGGCGTTATCGTGTGCCCACCTGCTAGGGAAGGAGGCTCCGCATGGGGGCTTCACCATGGACGGTCGGCGCGATCGTCCTCTACTTCGCGGCCATGATCGCGATCGGCATGTTCGCCTTCCGTCAGACCGACGACCACGACGACTACATGCTCGGCGGCCGCCGCCTGAACCCCTTCGTCGCCGCCCTCTCCGCCGGCGCCGCCGACATGTCCGGCTGGCTGCTCATGGGCCTGCCCGGCGCGCTGTACGCCTCGGGCCTGGTCGAGAGCTGGATCGCGATCGGCCTCACCGTCGGCGCGTACCTGAACTGGCGCTTCGTCGCCCCCCGGCTGCGGGTCTACACGCAGGCGGTCGACGCCATCACCGTCCCGACGTTCTTCGAGGCCCGCACCAAGGACCGCTCGCGCCTGTTGCGCATCGTGTCCGGCCTGGTCATCCTCGTGTTCTTCACCTTCTACGTCTCCTCCGGCATGGTCGCCGGGGGCGTCTTCTTCCAGTCGTCGTTCGGCACGACATACGAGACGGGCATGCTGATCGTCGCCGGCGTCACGCTGATCTACACCCTGTTCGGCGGCTTCCTCGGCGCGACCTACACCGACGTCGTGTAAGGCTGCATCATGGTCGTCTCGCTGCTGCTCGTGCCGACGTTCGCGATCGTGGCCGTCGGCGGGTTCGGGCCCATGGTCGAGGGCATCAACGCGGTGAACCCCACGTTCTCGTCGCTGGTGCGGGGCGCGACCACGATCGGCGTGATCTCGTCGGTCGCGTGGGGGCTCGGCTATTTCGGGCAGCCCCACATCATCGTCCGGTTCATGGCCCTGCGGGACGCCCGCGAGGCGAAGGCCGGACGCCGCTTCGGCATCGGCTGGATGATCCTGTCCGTCGGCGGGGCGATCGTCACCGCGATGGCCGGGATCGCCTACTTCCACCAGCACCCCGAACACGCGCTGACCGACCCCGAGGCCGTCTTCCTCGATCTCGCCCAGCTGCTGTTCCACCCGTTCTTCGCCGGCATCGTGCTGTCCGCCGTGCTCGCCGCGATCATGTCGACGATGTCGAGCCAGATGGTCGTCACGAGCTCGGCCCTCATCGAGGACCTGCTGTGGATGGTGTCCCACCGCGAGTACTCGCCCCGGGTCCAGCTCTGGTTCGGGCGCGTCGGCGTCCTCGTCGTGGCCATCGTGGCCGTGCTGCTCGCCTCGGTGCGCAACGCGACGATCCTCGACCTGGTCGGGTTCGCGTGGGCGGGCTTCGGCGGCGCGTTCGGCCCGATCGTCCTGCTGTCGCTGTGGTGGCGCAAGCTCACCAACTGGGGCGCGATCGCTGGCATGGTCGCGGGCGCGGTCACGGTGTTCTGGTGGGGGCAGTTCGAGCCCGACGTCGCCTTGTTCGGGGAGCACCTCTACGAGATCGTCCCCGGCTTCGCCGTGTGCCTGATCCTCGCGGTCGTCGTCTCGCTGCTCACGTACAAGCCGGACGCCGAGATCCAGGCCGGCTTCGACGAGACCGTCGCCGAACTGGACTCGTTCAAGCAGGGCAAGCGGCCGGCCCGGCAGGTCGCCTGACCGACGCCTGACCGACGGCTGACCGACGCCCGACCGAAGACGGACCGCAGGGGCCCGGCTCAGCGCCCGAGGCGTCCGAGCCGGGCCTCCGGCCGGTTCTCGATGGCCACGCGGGCCCGGTCCGCGTGCACCGGGGGCATCTCCGGCAGGTCGTCGACGCGGAAGAAGCGGGCGTCCGTGTTCTCCCCGTCGGCCGGGTACGGGTCGCCGGAGACCCACCGGCAGCGGAACGTGTGGTCGATGTACTGCGTCTCGTCGCCGTTCTCGTACACGACGGGGTCGGTCACGCTCATCCAGACGAGCCGGTCGACCTCGGCGACGACGCCCGCCTCCTCCCGCACCTCGCGGAGGGCGGCCTCGTGCGGCTCCTCCCCCGGGTCGACGATGCCGCACACCGGCGACCAGGCCCCGTTGTCGGCGCGCCGCACGAGCAGAATCTCCTCGCCGGCCTCCCCGTCGCGGAAGACGACCGCCGTCGCCCCCGACAGCCACAGGGGGTGGGTGCCGATGCGGGCGCGCAGGTATTGGACGAACTCGGGCGTGGGCATGCGTCACAGGGTACGCGCTCGTAGAGTGCTGCCAACGACCGCGATCGGGGGCGGAATGCGCACCATCGACTGGGCCGGCGACGGCGTCGACCTCATCGACCAGACGCTCCTGCCCGGACGCCTCGACGTCCGGCACGTCACCGACGTCGACACG
>CALMAD010000142.1 GCA_937859105.1 uncultured Propionibacteriaceae bacterium | reverse complement strand
CCGGGCGGGCCGTACAGCAGGACGCCCTTCGGGATCTTCGCGCCGACCGCCTGGAATTTAGCCGGCTCCGACAGGAACTCCCTGATCTCCTGCAACTCCTCGATCGCCTCGTCGCACCCGGCGACGTCGGTGAACGTGGTCTGCGGCGTGTCCTTCGTCGCGACCTTCGCCTTCGACTTGCCGAAGCCGAGGATGCGGTTGCCGCCGCCCTGGACGTTGTTCATCATCAGCAGGAACAGCGCTCCGATGATGAGGAACGGCAGGATGCCGACCAGGATCATCGACAAGCCGCGGTCGGGCACCTCCACCCGCCACGAGTCGAGCGTGTTCGCCGTCACCCGTTCGTTCAGCCGGTCGACGATGTCGCCGCTCTGCGCGGTGACCCAGTTGGCCCGGATGCGGGTGCGCGCCGCGTCCTTCTCCTCCACCCGGATCTCCTGGTCGCCGTCGACCAGCACCACCTCGGCGAGCGGCTGCGACGAATCGAGCACGGCCACGACCTGCGACGTCGGAACCTGCCGGTAGCCGTTGCCGGCCCCGAACATGTTGATGCCGAGCATCAGCACGATGAACGTGACGATGATCCAAAACAGAGGGGTCCGAAAGACCCGAGATGCTTTCATTGCCTACCTCGGCTGGGCCAATAGTGCACGGGCGAGACTACCCGACGCGGTGTGAAGGCCCCCAGACCGGCCCCGCTTGTTCGTGCAGGGCGGACACCCCCGGACGCCGGCGTCCGGCTCAGCTGTAGACGTGCGGGGCGAGCGTGCCGACGTCGGTGAGGTTGCGGTAGCGGCCCGCGTAGTCGAGCCCGTAGCCGACGACGAACTCGTCAGGGATGTCGAAGCCCACGTATTTAACGTGCACGTCGCTCGCCTTCGCCTCAGGCTTGCGGAACGCGGTCATGATCTCCAGGCTCGCCGGACGCCGCGAGCGCAGGTTCTGCATCAGGTATGACAGCGTGAGCCCGGTGTCGATGATGTCCTCCACCACGAGCACGTGGCGATCCTCCAGGTCGACGCTGAGGTCTTTGAGGATGCGCACGACCCCCGAGCTCTGCGTGCCGGACCCGTAGGAGGAGATCGCCATCCAGTCCATCTCCACGTGACAGTGGAGGGCGCGGGTCAGGTCGGCCATCACCATGATCGCCCCGTTCAGGACGCCCACGCACAGCAGATCCTTGCTCGCGTAGTCGCGGTCGATCTCGGCGGCCACCTCGGCCAACCGGGCGGCGACGTCGTCCTTGGTATAGAGCACTCGTGTCAGATCACCGGGGATGTCAGCAGCGTCCACGGCTGGCATCGTAGTCGTCCGCGCCGGCGTCCGGACGCGTGCCCAGCCATCCGTTCCTCCTGACCACACGCGCGCCGGGCACGTCGGCGCCCTTCTGCCCGTGCCAGCCGGTCACGAGCGCGGCGACCACCGCGACGTGCCCGAAGGACGCCTCCGCGCATCCCCGCTCCGCGAGCCAGGCCCGCAGCGCCCGATCGCGCAGGGCCGGCGGCAGGCCGGCCAGCCAGGCGGCGTCCAGTTCGGCGGGGATCGGCCCGCGGTCGGACGCCTCCCGCCGCGGCGCGGCCGCCAGGACGCCCGCCGCGAGGGAGTCGAGGAGGTCGGCGTCCGCGCGGGCGAGGGCCGCCGTCCGGACGAGGGCCTGCGCGACCCCCGGCCCGAGCTCGGCCTCCAGGAGCGGCAGCACCGACTCCCGGACGCGGACGCGCGCGAAGCGGCGCTCGGCGTTGTGCGGGTCGGTCCAGGGCGTGAGGCCCAGGTCGGCGCAGGCGGCCGCGGTGACGGCCCGGTCGAGCCCGAGCAGCGGCCGGACGAACACCCCCCGCTCGGCCGGCATGCCCGCCAGCGACCGCGTCCCCGAGCCACGCGCCAGGCCGAGCAGCACGGTCTCGGCCTGGTCGGAGCGGGTGTGCCCGAGCAGGACCCGCTCGCCCTCCGGCGCCCCCCGGCCCGCGGACGCCGCCTCCAGCGCCGCATTGCGCCGCTTCAGCTCATCATACTCGCCGTCCG
>CALMAD010000141.1 GCA_937859105.1 uncultured Propionibacteriaceae bacterium | reverse complement strand
CGGCTGCTCCCCGGCTTGGGCGCGTTCGATGTTCTCCCAGGCGAACCGGACGCGGCGGGCCCAGCCCTCGAGGGCGTGCCCGGCCGTGTGCGGGGTCAGCACCACGTTGTCGAGCGCGAGCAGTGGATGGTCGTCGGGGATGGGCTCCTGCCAGTACACGTCGAGCCCGGCGCCTCCGATCGCCCGCGACGTCAGGGCGTCGACGAGCGCCTGCTCGTCGACCAGTTCGCCGCGGCTCGTGTCGATCAGGATGGCGTTCGGCTTCATGGCGGCCAGCTCGCGCGCGCCGATGAGTCCGCGGGTCGCGGGCAGCAGCGGCGCATGCAGGGTGAGGACGTCGGCGGTGCTGACGAGTTCGTCCAGCGAGACCCGTCGGGCGCCGAGCTCGGCCTCGAGGGCAGGGGCGTCGCGGGCGTCGTAGTAGATGATGTCGGTTTCGAACGCCTTGGCCCGGCGGGCCACCTTCTGCCCGATGGTGCCGGCCCCGACGACGCCGACCGTCTTGCCGGCGAGTTCGAACGTGTTGAACCCGTCGGCCTCTCTACGCCACCCTCCCCCGCGGACCGACCCGTCGCACGGCACGATCCGCTTGTAGAGGGCGAGCATGAGCGCGATCGCGTGCTCCGCGACCGCCCAGGCGTTCGCGCCGCCGTTGGTGGCCACCGGGACGCCGCAGGCGCGGGCCGCCTCCAGGTCGACCTTGTCGTACCCGGCGGCGAGCAGTTGGATCAGCCGCAGCGAGCGGGCCCCGCGGATCAGCGCGCCGGACAGGTTCGCGGGGTGCAGCACGACGTACTCGACCCCCTCGAGGCGTCGCGCCTTCTCGTCCTCGTCGAGCCGGGCCGAGATCGTGGCGATCTCATACCCGCTGGGGGCCAGCGCCTCGAACGTGTCGGTCACTCGCTGGCCCTGCCCGTTGATCAGAAGTACCTTGCTCACCGTTGTCTCCCTGGTCGTGCCGTGGTCACGCCTGCGTCGGCACGGGCGTGGCGCCGTCGATGCCGTGCTCGCTCAGGGCGCGCGCCACGAAGTCGGTGGCCGTCAGGTCGGCCACGAAGCTCGTCAAGGCGGACGCCGCCGCGTCGCCGCGCCGACGGTCCAGCCCCATGGCCTGCCGGATCACCATGAACCGCTCCGGCAGGAACCGCAGCCCGGGGTGCGCGAGCATGTCCTGCTCGAGTTGCTGCCGGACGCCCGCGGCCACGTCGAGCCCCTCCGCCAGGAAGAGCGGCGTGACGGCCTGCGGGTTGGGCGCGCGCACCAGCTCGGCGTCCTTGATCTCGCGGGACAGGAACAGGTCGTAGGCGCTCCGCGCCCCGACCGCCACCCGCACCCCGGGACGATCGACGTCGGCGTTCTGGGTCATCGGGGAGGCGTCCCGCACCACGTACCAGCCTTCGATGTGCAGGTAGGCGCCCGTGAAGGCGATCGTGGCCGCCCGGGAGGGGTCGATGGCGAAGAAGCCGATGTCCGCTCGCCCGTCGGTGACCGCCTCGACGGACTGGCCGGCCGAGGTGACCACCAGGTACTCGATCGGCACCCCGAGCCGGCGGGCCAGTTGGGCCGCGATGTCCACGGAGACGCCCTGGGGCGCCTCGTCGGGGCCGTCACGCCGCGCGAGCACCGCGTTGCCGACGTTGATGCAGGCACGCAGGACGCCGGTGGGCGCCAGATGCCGGGCTGCCGGAGTGGTCATGAGCACATCGCTTTCTCCAGAGCGGGGGCCGGAACGGCTCGGACGCCGACGAAGCCCCCGCCACAGGCCGGGCTGGTCGGGGACATGGGCTCTTCTCCTCGTTGAACAAGCGCTGTCGGGCCCCCTCGGTGAGGGAACTGGGTTTGAGCGTAGCAGATGTTATAACATATTTTCTAGGGTGGTCGACGGCGCCGCGGGGCGCCGCGATCGTCCGCGAGGACGCCTCAAGCGCCGGGGTTGCGGGGCCGGCAGGGAACGTGCGTTACTTCAAGGACGCCTTGCAGGCCGGACCGCTCTGGTCCAGGTCAAGCCCGTAGTCCATGAACGTGGTGGTCTTGGAGCCCCTCCCCCGGAACGTCTCTCCGTGTTTCCCCATGGCGTTGGTGTAGCTGATCGAAATCTTCCAGCCGACCTTGTCGGGGTCCTTCACCGACCACGTGACATAGAGCAGCGGATCACCGGTGTTCTCCGAAATCGATGGCCGGCACTTGATCGACACCTTCGGCTTCCGTTTCGATTTCACCGTTGTGGTCGGAGTCGAGGACGGCTTGGACGTCGCCGTCCGCTCCGCGGTCGGGGTGCGGGTGGGCGTGCGGGTGACCGTGGCGGCCGGAGTGCGGGTGGTCGCGACGGTCGCCGTGGGTGTTGGCGTCGGGCTCGCGGTCACCGCGACGGTGGCGGTGGGGGTGCTCGGCGCGGCCGACGGGCTTGTCGACGCAGCTGATGACGAACAGCCGGACAGAGCGGCCAGCGCACAGCTGGCGATCGCGATGATGCGCTTGATGGGGGGCTTCATGCGGGGATTCTGGCAGAAGAAGGTGTCGATTCCAGGACGGCTGTTCTTGAAATCACGCTCGGACATTCACAGCGAAGGGTCGCGTCCTTTGTTGGCTCTTCATACCTGCGGTGGGTTTAGGGTGAGTCCGCCGCCGACGAGGAGCATG
>CALMAD010000140.1 GCA_937859105.1 uncultured Propionibacteriaceae bacterium | reverse complement strand
GGTCAGCGGCGGGTCGCAGGGGGCGGTCGCGATCAACGACGCGACGCTCGCCGCGCGGGACGCGATCCTCGCCGAGGGCGTCGACATCCTGCACGTGCTCGGGCCGAAGAACATGGGCGACGACAGCGTCGAGGTGACGAACGACGACACGAAGGCCGTCTACAAGCCGGTCGCCTACGTCGACCACATGGAGCAGGCGTACGCCGCCGCCGACCTCATGGTCGGCCGGTCGGGCGCCGGCACCGTCGTGGAGACGGCCGTCGTCGGCCTGCCGGTGATCTTCGTCCCGCTGCCGCACGGCAACGGGGAGCAGGCGAAGAACGCGACGTTCCTCGTCCGGGCGGGCGCGGCCCGGCTGGTGCCGAACGCCGAGTTCACCGGCGAGCGCATGCGCAACGAGGTGCTGCCGCTGGTGACCGAGCCCTGGCGCCTGACCGAGATGAGCGAGAAGTGCCGCGGGCTCGTCCCGGCGGACGCGGCGGGCGACCTGGCCCAGGCCGTCCTCGATGTCGCCGCCCAGAAGGAGGCCTGACGTGCCCCTGATCACCCCCGTCCCCGTCGAACCCGCCGACCGGGTCGGCGGCGTCCACTTCATCGCGATCGGCGGCTCCGGCATGAGCGGCATCGCGGCGGCCTACCACGAGCTGGGCGTCCCGACGTCCGGCAGCGACCAGGCCGACTCGCCGACGCTGCGGCACCTGCAGGGGCTCGGCATCCGGGCGGTCGTCGGGCACGACCCGGCGAACCTCGGCGACGCCGAGACGGTCGTCGTCTCGTCGGCGATCAAGGAGAGCAACGTCGAGCTGGCCGAGGCGCGCCGGCGCGGGCTGCGCGTGTGGCACCGCTCCGCGGCCCTCGCGGGCCTCATGGCCGGGCGCCGCGGCGTCGCGATCACCGGCACGCACGGCAAGACGACCACGAGCGGCCTGACGTCGACCATGCTGATCGGCGTCGGGGCCGACCCGTCGTACGTGATCGGCTCGCCGCTCGCGTCCACGGGCGAGAGCTCGCACCTGGGGTCGGGGGACGCCTTCGTCATCGAGGCCGACGAGTCCGACGGGTCGTTCCTGCAGTACCCGGCCGAGATCGTCGTCATCACGAACGTCGAGGTCGACCACCTCGACAACTGGGGCACCTCCGAGGCCTACCACGAGGGCTTCGTGACGCTGGGGTCGGCCGACCACGTCCGGGTCGTCATCGCGGGCACCGACGATCCGGGCGCCCGCTGGGTGGCCGAGCGTCTCCGGGCGGCCGGCAAGCGCGTCGTCACCTACGGCGAGTCCGCGGACGCCGACGTGCGCGTCTCCGCCTACGCGCCCACGGCGTCCGGATTCACCGCGCACCTGGACGCCGACGGCGACTCCGGGCCCATCGAGCTCAGCGTGCTGGGCCAGTTCAACGCGCTGAACGCCGCGGCCGCCTACCTGGTGGGCCGCGAGCTGGGGCTCGACGGGCCGGCTCTCCGCGCGGCGCTGACCGAGTTCCGCGGCACGGACCGCCGCTTCCAGCCGGTCGGCGAGGCCGGCGGGGTCGCGATCTTCGACGACTACGCCCATCACCCGACCGAGGTCGCCGCGACCCTCACGGCCGCGCGCCCCCGCGTCGGCGAGGGACGCCTCGTCGCCTGCTTCCAGCCGCACCTGTTCTCGCGCACCGAGGAGTTCGCCGACGAGTTCGGGCGGGCCCTGTGCCTGGCCGACGTGCCGGTCGTCCTCGGGGTCTACCCGGCCCGTGAGAGCCAGGCCGACTTCCCGAACGTCACGGGCCAGTTGGTCGCGGACGCCGTCGCCGCCCACGGCCGCGAGGCCACCTACATCGGCGCGGTGGCGGACGCCCCGGCCGCCCTCGCCGCGCTGGTGCGCCCCGGCGACCTCGTCCTGACGCTCGGCGCCGGCGACGTGACGACCGTCGGGCCAGCCCTCCTCGGGCTGCTCCACGCCCAGGAGGCGACCGGCGCGTGACCTCCCCGATCGACCTCGCCCACCGGTCCCGCGAGCGGGTCCGCGGACGCCGCCGCGTCTGGCTGCGCCGGCTCGTGCTGGTCGTCGTCGCCCTCGCGGTGGTGGCGGTCGGGCTGGTCGGGCTCGCGCAGTCGCCGGTGTTCTCCGTGCGCACCGTCGCCGTGTCGGGGAACAAGACCGTGCCGGCGGGCCAGATCCGCCAGGCGGCCGCCGTGCCCCTGAACGTGCCGCTGGCGAGGGTGGACACCGCGGCGATCGCGCAGCGGGTCTCGGTCATCCCGGGGGTCGGCAGCGTCGACGTGCGCGTCGAGTTGCCCGACACGGTCTCGATCGCGGTGTCCGAGCGGGTCGTGGCGTTCGTGACGAACCAGAACAAGAAGTTCCAGTGGGTCGACCCGTCGGGGCAGGTGTTCAACGAGACCGCCCAGCGCCCGGGCGGATCGGTCCTGGGCCAGCTCTCCGGCAACGACGGCCAGCTCCGCGCGGATGTCGCGACGGTCGCCCAGGCCCTGTCGCCCAAGCTGCGCGGGCAGACCAAGCAGATCACCGCGTCCGGGCCGGATTCGATCGAGATCGCGCTCACGTCGGGCTCGAAGATCGTCTGGGGAAGCGCCGACTCCTCGCCCCTGAAGGGTCAGGTGGCGGATGCCCTGGTGAACACGAAGGCGTCCGTCTACGACGTGTCCGCGCCCGCGAACCCGACGACCCGGCAGTAGCCCGCCCGGTAGAATGAGCGAGTCTCAACCTCAGGTTGAGGGGCGCGCCCGGAGGGCTGGGGATGTTTGGCAGGCGCTCGCGGGGAACCGTAGCCTTGTCCCAACGCCCCCGACCCGGTTGCCTTCCCCCGGCGCGCCGCAGCTTTGAGCGTGGGCATGACAACGGAAAACGTTAGAGAGTTGGTTCCTCCCAGTGGGCACTGCATCCCAGAACTACCTGGCCATCATCAAGGTCGTCGGCGTCGGCGGTGGCGGGGTGAACGCCGTGAACCGGATGATCGAGGCCGGTCTGCGTGGCGTCGAGTTCATCGCGGTGAACACCGACGCGCAGGCGCTGCTCATGAGCGACGCCGACGTCAAGCTCGACATCGGCCGCGATCTGACCCGCGGGCTCGGCGCCGGTGCCGATCCCGACAAGGGTCGTCAGGCGGCTGAAGATCATGCGGACGAGATCGAAGAGGTGCTGAAGGGCGCCGACATGGTCTTCGTCACCGCCGGCGAGGGCGGCGGCACGGGCACGGGCGGCGCGCCCGTTGTCGCGCGCATCGCCCGCTCGCTCGGCGCGCTGACCATCGGCGTCGTCACCCGGCCGTTCAGCTTCGAGGGCAAGCGCCGCTCGACGCAGGCGGAGAACGGCATCGTGAACCTCCGCGAAGAGGTCGACACGCTGATCGTCATCCCGAACGACAAGTTGCTCGACATGACCGACCACCACGTGGCGATCCTGGACGCCTTCAAGCAGGCCGACCAGGTGCTCATGCAGGGCGTCTCGGGCATCACCGACCTGATCACCACGCCGGGCCTGATCAACCTCGACTTCGCCGACGTGAAGGCCGTCATGAGCAACGCCGGGTCGGCGCTCATGGGCATCGGTTCGGCCCGGGGCGAAGACCGGGCGCGGGCCGCGGCCGAGATGGCGGTGTCCAGCCCGCTGCTGGAGGCGTCCATCGACGGGGCGCACGGCGTGCTGCTGTCGATCGCGGGCGGCTCCGACCTCGGCCTGTTCGAGGTCTCCGCGGCCGCCAACCTCATCGAGGAGGCGGCGCACGAGGAGGCGAACATCATCTTCGGCACGGTCATCGACGACGCCCTCGGCGACGAGGTGCGCGTCACCGTGATCGCGGCCGGCTTCGACGGCGGCCAGCCGCCGAAGCGTCAGCCAGGCGTCACGCGGCAGCCCGATGCCGCCCGCCAGAACCCGCCGCGGCAGCAGCCGGGGCAGGGGCCGTCGGCGCCGTCGGCGTCCGAGCCGTCGCAGCGGGTGCCCGGCCAGGCCCGGCCGCAGCCCGGCCAGGCGCAGCAGCCGCCGGCGCACCAGCCCCCGGCCCAGCAGCCGAACGCGGCGCCGCAAAGCCAGCCGTCCGCGCCGACGTACCGGACGCCTCCGGGCGGCTACCCGACGCAGCGCCCGGCGAGCCGGCCCGCCTCCGGCGGCGACGACGAGCTGGACGTGCCCGATTTCCTGAAGTGAGCGCATCGTTTCTCGACGACGACCTCGGCACCGGTGGTGTCGGGGTCGTCTTCACGTCGGCGTCCCACGACCTCGGCGACCGGCAGGACGCGGCCGCGCGCCGGCACGCGCTGAGGCGGCTGGCGTCCGGGCTGGGCGTCGCGGTCGCGGTGGTCCGGCAGGTGCACGGCCGCGCGGTGGTGCGCGTGGGCGAGGCGGAGCTGGCGGAGGCGTCCGGGGGGCTGGTCGACCTCGGCCGCGAGGCGGACGGCCTGGTGACGACGGTGCCCTGGGTGGCGCTCGCGATCCGGGTGGCCGATTGCGTGCCGATCCTGCTGGCCGACGAGGACGCCGGCGTCGTCGGGGCCGCCCACGCGGGGCGTGCCGGCGTGGAGAAGCGGGTCCTGGACGCCGTGGCCGCCCAGATGGGCGCCGCGGGGGCGACCAGGCTCACCGCGTGGGTCGGGCCGCACGTCTGCGGGGCGTGCTACGAGGTCCCCCGCGAGATGGCGGACGCCTACGCGCGCGTCACCGGGGTGCCCCCGACGACCACGCGGTGGGGCACGTCCGGCATCGACCTGCAGGCGGGGGTGGCGGCGCAGTTGGCGTCGCTGGGGGCCGAGGTGCACGCGTACGACGCGTGCACGCTCACCGATCCGGCGCTGCATTCGTACCGGCGCGACGGGGCGGCGTCCGGGCGGCAGGCGGGCCTGATCTGGCTGCGCGGCGGGCGTGCCACCTGGGGCGACGCCGACGGGCACGGTAGTGTTTTGGCGAAGCGCGAACGGGAGGACACCGATGGCTGACGGGTTGAAGAAGGCCGCCGTGTGGCTTGGCCTGATGTCGGACACGACGTACTCGGAGGAGGCGGAGCTGCGCGAAGAGCGCACCGACAAGGTGCCGCAGCCGGCGTCCGAGCGGCAGCGTCCCGCGCTCCCCGCCGACGAGCCGAGCGCCAGCATCACCGCGCTCGAGAGCCGGCGGGCCGGGGCGCCCGTCGCCCCCGCGGCCCCGGCGCCCACCCCGAAGCCGACCGTCGCCGACATCAGCCGCATCATCACCGTGCACCCGCGCACGTACAACGAGGCGCGCACGATCGGCGAGCACTTCCGCGACGGCGTCCCGGTGATCATGAACCTCTCGGAGATGGAAGATGTGGACGCGAAGCGTCTCGTCGACTTCGCCGCCGGGCTGATCTTTGGGCTGCGTGGCACGATCGAACGCATCACCAGCAAGGTGTTTCTGCTGTCGCCTCACGACGTGAGCGTGGCGGCCGAAGACAAAGAGCGCATCGCGGGCGGCTTCTTCAACCAGAGCTAGCCGCGGGCGCCCGAAGCGACGGAGCGTGGCATGACCCTCATCGGGACGATTCTGTCCGGACTCATCTCCCTGTACCTGTACGTCCTCGGCGCCCGCGCGGTGCTGTCGATCGTCCCGCTGTTCGCGCCCGACTGGCGGCCCAAGGGCGTCGTGCTTGTGCTCGCCGAGGCGGTGTACACCGTGACCGACCCGCCGCTGCGTGCGCTGGGGCGGGTGGTGAAGCCGGTGCGGCTGGGCACCGTCTCGCTCGACCTCGGATTCATCCTGCTGTGGGTGCTGCTGTTGCTGGCCCAGCGGGTGGTGTACGCCGTTTTCTGGTGAGCGGCACTCAGCCCTACAGTGGGGCCGTTGGACCTGCGCGGCGGTTGCCGCGTCCTTTTACTCACATGAGGTGAACAGATGACCCTGACCATCGATCAGGTGCGGAACTGCAAGTTCCACCTGGCCCGCCGCACCGGCTACGAGCCCGCCGACGTCGACAACTTCGTCGACCAGGTCGAGGAGACGCTGGTGCAGTTGACCGAGGAGAACGACGCGCTGAAGCAGCAGCTCGCCGCCGTCGGCGACGAGGCCGTGCGCGACCACGACTCCGGCGAGGAGGGGGCCGGCGAGGCGCAGGCCGCGCCGGCGGCGTCCGACAGCGACGACGTGCAGGCGCAGCTGACCGACAAGGACACGGAGATCGAGCGGCAGCGTTCCGAGATCGAGGACCTGAAGGCCCAGCTCGAGCAGGCGCGCGGGCAGGCGTCCGGGGAGCCGCGGGTCGACCGCATCGAGGTCAGCGCGGCGTCGGACGCCTCGCCCGCCGTCGCCCGGCTGCTGCAGCTCGCCACCGAGCAGGCCGACAGCCTGGTGAGCGAGGCGCGGGCGGACGCCGACCGCATCGTCGGCGAGGCGAACGACCACAAGGCCCGGCTGGAGTCGGAGGCCGACGAGAACGCGAACCGGGTGACGTCGGACGCGCAGCGGCGCGCCGACGAGTTGGACGTCGAGGTGGCCGGCCGGCGGGACGAGCTGTTCGGCACCCTGGAGAACGAGCGCAGCTCGCTGCAGCAGCGGGTGGACGCACTGCGGGCCTTCGAGGCCAGCTTCCGCGACCGCTTCGCGGCCCAGTTGCAGGGGCACATCGATAACCTTCGCAACGGCGTAATTGAGCCCGCTGACAAGCCGGAACTCCTCGATGGGGAGCAGCCGGAGTCGCAGTCGCCGCGGTTGGACGCCCTCCTTCGTCGAGAGAACGCCTGAGGTTCTTTTCTTCGCGCCCGCGGGTGCTAGTCTCTGCGCTCATCACCCAGCAGGAGGTTGTCGCAGATGGCTACATCGGATGCCGGTGCGCAGGCCGCATTCCCGATCGCGGACGGGGAAGAGCCCTGGACGCAGGAGGAGTTGGACGACGTCCGTGACGAGCTGGAGTCGGACATCGCGCGCATGGAGCGGGCGATCGAGACCGCCCAGGCCGGGCTCGCCAACCTCTTCGACGAAGGCACCGAGGGTGCGGGCCGCGACCCGGCCGACGTGGGGTCGACCAACTTCGAACGCGATCAGGAGATGTCGCTCGTGCAGAACGCCCGTGAGATGCTGGAGCAGGCCCAGTTGGCCCTCCGGCGTTTCGAGTCGGGCCATTACGGCTACTGCGAAGTGTGTGGCAAGCCGATCGGCAAGGCTCGGCTGATCGTGTTCCCGCGCGCGACGCTGTGTCTGGACTGCAAGCAGCGGGAGGAACGGCGATAACCACGACCGAGCACACCGACGAGACGAGCACCCACGCGACCACCGCGCGGGTGCTCGTCTTCGTCGTCGCGGTGGCCGGCTACGCCGCCGACCTGGCGACCAAGACGGCCGCCCTCGCCCACCTGGATCCGGCGAACCCGCCGGTGCTGCTCGGCGGGCTGGTGACCCTGCAGCTCATCTCGAACCCCGGGGCGGCGTTCAGCATGGGGGAGAACTTCACCGTCGTGCTGTCGTTCGTGGCCATCGCCGCGTTCGTCGTCGTGTCGGCGTGGCTCGTGCCGCGCGTGCGCGTCCGGGCGTGGGGCGTCGCGACGGGCCTGCTGCTCGCGGGCATCCTCGGCAACCTGACCGACCGGCTGTTCCGGCCCCCGTCGCCGCTGCACGGCCACGTGATCGACTTCATCCAGTTGCCGTATTTCGCGATCTTCAACGTCGCCGACATGTGCATCACGGGGGCGGCCGTACTCATCATCTGGCTGAGCGTGGTCCGGCAGGTCTCCGCCGACGGCCGTCGGATGGACGCCGGCGAGCAGGAGGCGCGGGGGCGGGCGTCCTCGTGAGCGTGCATCTGGTGCCCGACGGGCTGGCCGGGGAACGGGTGGACGCGGCGGCGTCCCGCATGACCGGCGTCAGCCGCAGCCGCGTGGCCGAGCTGATCGCCGAGGGCGGCGTCCGGCTGGACGGGCGGGTGGTCGGCAAGTCGGAGCGCGTGCGGGGCGGCGAGCTGCTCGAGGTGGAGATCGGCGAGCCGAAGGTCGCACACGTCGTGCCGCGCGAGGTGGCGGGCATGCGCATCGTGCACGACGACGCCGACATCGTCGTCGTCGACAAGCCCGCGGGCGTCGCGGCGCACCCGTCGCTGGGGTGGGACGGGCCGGACGTGCTGGGGCATCTCGCCGCGGCCGGGTTCCGCATCTCGACGTCGGGGGCGCCGGAGCGGCGCGGCATCGTGCAGCGCCTCGACGTGGGCACGTCGGGGCTCATGGTCGTCGCTAAGAGCGAGCCCGCCTACACCGCGCTCAAGCGCGCGTTCCGCGATCGCAGCGTCGACAAGGTGTATCACACGCTCGTCCAGGGCCATCCCGACCCGTTCGCCGGCACGATCGACGCCCCGATCGGGCGCCACCCCGGCTCGGAATGGCGGATGGCGATCGTGGACGGCGGCCGGCACTCGGTGACGCACTACGACACGCTCGAGGCGTTCCGGTCGACGACGCTGCTGCAGGTCCACCTCGAGACCGGCCGGACCCACCAGATCCGGGTGCACATGCTGGCGATCCAGCACCCGGTGGTGGGAGATCCGCTGTACGGCCCGAACCCGGTGTTGGCGGAGCGGCTGGGCCTGATCCGGCAATGGCTGCACGCCGTCGAGTTGTCGTTCATCCATCCGTCATCGGGCGACCGCGTGACGTTCACCTCGCCGTATCCCGACGATCTCGAGCACGCGTTGGCCGTCGTCAGAGCCGACTAGCCGCGTCATGTAACGGATCCGAGAAAGCTGTGCAACCGTGCAACCTCGGATGGATGCCCCGGCGGCGGTTGAGTAGGGTTTGAGCGTGCGAAAAGCCAAAATTGTATGCACCCTTGGTCCTGCCACCGATAGCCCCGAGGTGGTCGGCGCCCTGATCCGCGCGGGCATGAACGTGGCCCGGCTCAACATGAGCCACGGCAGCTACGACGAGCACCTGCAGCGCCTCCACACGGTCCGGGAGGCGGCGACCGAAGCGGGGCGTCCGGTCGGCGTGTTCGCCGACCTCCAGGGCCCGAAGATCCGCCTCGGCACGTTCGCCGAAGGCCCCCAGATTCTCACCCCCGGCGACCGGTTCACGATCACGACGCGTGACGTGGCCGGCACCAAGGACATTTGTTCCACCACGCTCTCCACGCTGACCGACGACGTCACGTCGGGCGACCAGATCCTCATCAACGACGGCGCGATCGAGTTGCGTGCCCTCGAGGTGACCGACACCGACGTCCTGACCGAGGTCGTCGTCGGCGGCCCGGTGAGCGACCACAAGGGCATCAACCTGCCCGGCGTGGCTGTGAGCGTCCCGGCCCTGACGGAGAAGGATCAGCGCGACCTGCGCTGGGCACTGCGTCACGGCGTCGACATGATCGCGCTCTCGTTCGTGCGCTCGCCGAGCGACGTGGAGATCGTCCACCAGATCATGGACGAGGAGGGGCTGCGCCTCCCGGTGATCGCGAAGATCGAGAAGCCGCAGGCGCTCGAGCACCTCGACGGCCTGATGACGGCGTTCGACGCCTTCATGGTGGCCCGCGGTGACCTGGGCGTCGAACTGCCGCTGGAGGAGGTGCCGGCCGCCCAGAAGCGCATCATCCACCTGGCCCGGCGCAACGCGAAGCCCGTCATCGTGGCGACGCAGATGCTGGAATCCATGATCGGCGCCCCGCGGCCGACGCGGGCGGAGGCGTCCGATGTGGCGAACGCGGTGCTCGACGGCGCGGACGCCGTGATGCTCTCCGGTGAGACCGCGGTCGGCAAGTACCCGGTCCAGACGGTCGAGACCATGTCGCGCATCGTGAACCGAAGCGAGGAGATCGGCGACATCCACCCGATCGAGTGGAACCCGCACACCACGTCGGGCATCATCGCGAAGGCCGCCGTCGAGGTCGCCGAGCGGGTCGGGGCGAAGTACCTGGTCGCGTTCACGAAGTCGGGCGACACGGCGCTGCGCCTGACGCGGCTGCGCTCCGACATCCAGGTGCTCTCGTTCAGCCCGAGCTCGCACACCAGCCAGCGCATGACGCTGGTGTGGGGCGTGAAGGCGTGGACGACGCCGGAGTTCACCACGATCGACGCGATGGTGGAGGCGGTCACCGCGGCCCTCAAGCAGGAAGACATGGGGGTCGTGTCGAACGACAAGGTCGTGATCGTCGCGGGCAACCCGCGCCATTCGGCCGGTAAGACCAACTCGTTGCGGGTCGCCGAACTGCCGTGAGGGGCCGCGGGCGGCCGTACCGGGAAGGGGAGTCGAACCCCTACAGCCTTTACGGCCAGACGGGTTTGAGCCGTCCGCGTCTACCATTCCGCCACCCCGGCCGGGTGCTGCATCAGTGTGCCACAAGAGCCGCGGTGGGCGCGCGTCCGATACGCGAAGCGCCCACCGTGGACAAACGTCCCGTATTCTGGGAATCCCCCGGGACGACAAGGAAGAGGATATTGAAGTGAGTTCCGATCAACCGGCGGCGAGGCGTCCCCGCGTGCTCGTGGCCGAAGATGAGGCGCTGATCCGCCTCGATCTCGTCGAGTTGCTGACCGGCGAGGGTTATGACGTGGTCGGCGAGGCGGCCGACGGGGAAGAAGCGCTCGCCAAGGCGCGCGAGCTCGACCCCGACCTCGTGGTGATGGACGTCAAGATGCCCAAGATGGACGGCATCACCGCGGCGTCCGAGATCGCCAAGGAGCGCATCGCGCCCGTCGTGATGCTGACCGCGTTCAGCCAGCGCGACCTGGTCGACCGTGCGCGGCAGGCCGGCGCGATGGCGTACGTCGTGAAGCCGTTCGACGCCTCCGACGTCGTCCCCGCGATCGAGCTGGCCATGGGCCGCTACGCGGAGATCCGCGCGGTGGAGGACGAGGTGAGCGACCTGACCGAGCGTCTCGAGTCGCGCAAGGCGGTCGATCACGCGAAGGGGCTGCTCATGGAGGGCCTCGGGCTCTCCGAGCCGGAGGCGTTCCGCTGGATTCAGAAGACCGCGATGGACCTGCGCAAGTCGATGCGCGAGGTCGCCGAGAGCGTCATCGAGCACAACAAGAAGGAGGCCGCACCCAAGCCCAAGCGGCGGGCGCGGCGTCCGGAGCCCGAGGACGAGGCGGACGACTGATCAGCGACGAGGGCGCCGCAGGGCGCACGTGAGACGGGCGGTGCAGATGCGCCGCCCGTCGTCGTCTGTCAGGACGACGTCGTAGGACGCCGTCGTGCCCCCCACGAACAGCGGCGTCGCCACCCCGTGGACGCTGCCGCTGCGCACCGCGCGGTGGTGCGTCGCGTTGATGTCGACCCCGAACACCATCCCGCCCTCGCCGACCTCGGCGTAGGCGGCCATCGACCCGAGCGTCTCGGCCATCACGCAGGACGCCCCGCCGTGCCAGAACCCGGCCGGCTGGGTGTTGCCGTCGACCGGGCAGACGCCGGCGCAACGTTCGGGCGTGATCTCGGTCAGCGTGAAGCCCATGGTCTCGATGAGGGGGCTGCGGCACGCCGCCAGCCAGTCCGGTAGCTCGGTCACGGGGCCCAGACTAGAGTGCGCCTGTGACCGCGACGAGCCCCGACACCACGTCCGACCGGCCCCGGCTGCTGCTCATCGATGGGCACTCCGTGGCCTACCGGGCCTTCTTCGCTCTGCCCGTGGAGAACTTCTCGACGAGCACCGGGCAGCACACGAACGCAGTCTACGGGTTCACCTCGATGCTGATCAACGTGCTGCGCGACGAGCAGCCGACGCACCTGGCGGTCGCCTTCGACGTGTCGCGGCAGACCTTCCGGTCGGAGACGTACGCCGATTACAAGGCGAATCGCGCGACGTCGCCCGAGGAGTTCCGCGGGCAGGTCGCGCTCATCAAGGAGGTGCTGGACGCCCTCAACATCGTCCACGTGGACGCCGACGGCTTCGAGGCCGACGACATCATCGCGACGCTGAGCCGGGAGGCGTCCGCGGCGGGGTTCCAGACGCTCATCTGCACCGGTGACCGCGACTCGATGCAGCTCGTCGACGACCTCACGACGGTGCTCTACCCGCGCAAGGGCGTCTCCGACCTGGCGCGCATGACGCCCGCGACGGTGGAGGAGAAGTACCTCGTCGCGCCGAAGCGGTACCCCGAGCTGGCGGCGCTGGTGGGCGAGACGTCCGACAACCTGCCCGGCGTCCCGGGGGTGGGGCCGAAGACGGCCGCGAAGTGGCTCGCCGCGTACGACGGGCTGGAGGGCGTCCTGGCGCACGCGGACGAGATCCGCGGCAAGGTGGGCGACTCGCTGCGGGCGCACCTCGACGACGTCCGGAGGAACCGGACGCTGAACGCCCTCGTCGCCGACCTGGAGCTCCCGGGCGTCACGCTCGGCGGACTGGAGCGGCGCGACTGGAACCGCGAGGCCGTGCACACGCTGTTCGACAGCCTGGAGTTCCGCGTGCTGCGCGACCGGCTGCTGGAGACGCTGCCCGAGTCGGAGAACGAGCCGACC
>CALMAD010000139.1 GCA_937859105.1 uncultured Propionibacteriaceae bacterium | reverse complement strand
TCTCGAAACGCCGGGCTCCGGCCGCAACGCTGCCTTACGTAAGGCAGCGTTCTCGCCGGAGGCAGGCGTGAACGAAACGCTGCAGGCGTTCCGCTGCTTGCTGCAGGCGTTCACGAAACGCTGCAGGCGTTCCGCAGCGACCGGATCCGGCGGAACCGGGATGGCGGTTCGGTCCGGGCGGTTCGGTCCGGGCGGGGAAAGAAACGGGCGTCGCCTCGCTCACCAGGCCGCAGCGGTCGGGGGTGGTGCAGTAGACGTCCCACAGCTCGGCGCGCGGCTGGGGGATCGCGAGGCCGAGGACGCCGTCACCGCGCAGGACGATGCGGTACGAACCGCCGTCCAGCACGGTGAGGCGCTCCTCGGCCGCGCCGGTGGTCGGAACCTGCTCGGCCGGCGGGATCGCGGCCCACGGACGCCGTGCCGGCGAATCGGGGTGGGCCTGCGTCTCCGGTCGGGCGAGCAGCGCGGTCATGCGTGTTCCTTCCTTGCGACACCGCCACGGCGTCGCCTCGAACGTCGCAAACTATTGAAATATAAACTACCTTGGTTCGTCCACTCCGCACGGTGACGGATCCTTCGGATTCCCCGGCATGTCACCCCTAGTAGGACGTCGAATCGCGTCGCCCCCGACGTGCCGTTGCCGAAGGACGTCCCAGCCCGGGTGACCGCGCCATCCCCGGCTCGAAACGTAGAGACACCTCGCCCCTCCGGACGCCTCCGCGCTTCGGCGTAGCCCCGCCCTTGCGGCGTCCCAGCACAATAGGAGCCATGACCTCGACCGACCTCGGCTTTCTCGTCATCGGAATCCTCGCCCTCGCCGTCGCAGGCCTGGCCACCGTGGTGGCCCGTCGCTTCCACCGCGACGAGATCTTCGCGGGCGCCACGCCCGGCACCATCCCGCCCGACCCCCACGCCCCGCGCGAGCGTCTGCGCACGCAGGAGTACCAGGGTGAGGTCGCGGTGGCGTTCTCGCCGCCGCGCGGCGTCAGCCCCGGCCTGGTCGGCACCGTCGTGGACGGCTCGGTGGAGGCGCGCGACCTCACGGCGATCCTCGTCGACCTCGCGGTCCGGGGCCACCTGACGATCACGGCCGTCCCGGCCGATGAGAAGCCGAACCCGGTCCGCAGGAAGTTCGCGCGGCGTCCCGAGCCCGACGGCGAGCCGAAGACCGACTGGGTCCTCGAACGCGCCGACCGGACGCCCGCCGACGCGCTCGACGGCCTCGAATCCCGCCTCCTTGACGGCATCTTCGCGCCGGGCGTCGAGAAGGTCCGCATGTCCCAGCTGGACGCCCGCGGCCTCCAGGCGCTGCGGCAGGCCCAGGTCGACCTCTACGCCGGGGCGGTCGAGCGGGGCTGGTACGCGCGGCATCCGCAGCAGCGGGGTGCCGGCGGCGGGTGCCTCCTCCTCGGCCTGGGGTTCGCGTTCGCCGCCCTGTGCCTGATCGCGCGCCCCGCGGTGGGCGGCATCGGGGCCGCCCTGATGATCGTCGCGTCCACGATCTGGATTTCCCGCGCGATCCGCGGCCGGACGCCGCGCACGGCGGAGGGGACCGCGGTCCGCATCCAGGCGCTCGGCTTCAAGCGCTATCTGGCGACGGCCGAGGCCGATCAGTTCAAGTTCGAGGAGGCGGCCGGCATCTTCAGCCGCTATCTGCCCTACGCGATGGTCTTCGGGGTCGCGCAGCACTGGGCGAAGACGTTCGGGGAGGTCGCCCGCGCGGCCAAGGACGTCCCCGGGGCCGACGTCAACTTCGACCTGACCTGGTTCGACGTCGCCGCCCTTTCGGCCCTGGACACCGCGACCGACCTGCTCTGGCTGGACGCCCTCGACGGCTCGTTCGACCTCTTCGACGGCGACGCGTTCCTCGCCTTCGGGGGCGACGCGGTGGAGGGCCTGTCCGGGTTCGCGACCGAGATCGGCGACTTCATGGGCTCCCTCGACTTCCTCGACGGGCTGGGGGACGGCTGCGACTTCGACTTCTGACGGGGGGTTTCGCGGCGCCGCGGACGCCGTCGAACCTGACCGCAGTCTCGCCACCCGCGATTTTGGCGGGGCCCGGCGTCTCGTGTATGTTTGGACGTCGTCCGGCCCCTATAGCTCAGTCGGCAGAGCGTCTCCATGGTAAGGAGAAGGTCTG
>CALMAD010000138.1 GCA_937859105.1 uncultured Propionibacteriaceae bacterium | reverse complement strand
TGCGCGCCCTCGAAGAGCTTCGTCACCGACCCGTCGGTGAAGATTTGCTGAATCGCCTCGGCGAGCAGCGGGGCGGCGGAGAGCTGGGTGAGCTTCGGGATCTCGACGTCCTCGGCGATCGGGAGGGTGTTCATCACGATGACCTCCTCGAACGCCGACGCGTTGAGCCGCTCGGCCGCCGGGCCGGACAGCACGGGGTGCGTCGCGGCCGCGATGACGGCCTTCGCTCCCTTGTCTTTCAGCGTCTGGGCCGCCAGGCAGATCGTGCCTGCCGTGTCGATCATGTCGTCCACCAACAGGCACACCCGGCCGCGGACGTCGCCGACGACCTCGCCGACCGCCACCTCGTTGGCCTTGTTCGGGTCGCGCCGCTTGTGGATGATCGCCAGCGGGGCGCCGAGCCGGTCCGAGTACGCGTCGGCCAGCCGGACGCGGCCCGCGTCGGGCGAGACGATCGTCATCTCGTCGATCGGGTACTTGCTGACCACGTAGTCGGCGAGCACCGGCAGGGCGATCAGGTGATCCACCGGGCCGTCGAAGAAGCCCTGGATCTGCGACGCGTGCAGGTCGATCGACATCAGCCGGTCGGCCCCCGCGGTCTTGTACAAGTCGGCGACGAGCCGCGCCGAGATGGGCTCGCGGCCGGCGTGCTTCTTGTCCTGCCGCCCGTACGGGTAGAAGGGCGACACGACGGTGATGCGTTTCGCGGACGCCCGCTTCAGCGCGTCCACCATGATGAGCTGCTCCATGAGCCACTCGTTCACGGGCGCGCAGTGGCTCTGGATGACGAACGCGTCCGCGCCGCGCACCGACTCCTCGAACCGGACGTAGATCTCCGAGTTCGCATACGTCAGCGACCTCGTCGGCACGAGGTCGACGTGCAGCAGCGTCGCGATCTCCTCCGCCAGCTCCGGGTATGCGCGCCCGGTGCAGAGCATCAGGTGCTTCTCATTGGGCCTCTTGATGCCGCTCACTCGGCTTGGCCTCCCTCATTGTTCGCAGCCTTGGCAGCGTTGGCGGCCGGTGTGCCCGGACGTTTGGACTCGACCCAGCCCTCCACGTTGCGTTGCCTCTCCACCGAGACGCCGAGATCCCCGGCGCCCACATCTTCCGTGATGACGGAGCCGCCCGCCACGAATGCGCCGGCCCCGATGTTCACCGGCGCGACGAGCACCGAGCCCGCCCCCACGAACGCGTGGTCACCCACCGTCGTCGTGTGCTTGGCAAGGCCATCGTAATTCGCGAACACGGACGCCGCGCCGATACTGGCGCCTTCCCCGATCGTCGTGTCCCCCAGGTACGCGACGTGCGCGATCTTCGCGCCGCCGCCCACCTGCGCGTTCTTCGTCTCGACGAACGACCCGAGCCGGACGCGGCCCCCCAGCTCCGTGCCGGGCCGCAGCACGGCGTACGGGCCGACCGTGGCGTCCTCCCCGATGACGGCGAGCACGCAGTGCGAGCGCACCACGGACGCCCCCTCGCCCACCTCGACGTCGACCAGCGTCGTGTCGGGGCCGACGGTCGCGAACGACTTGATCGTCGTGGCGCCCTGCAGGTGCGTGCCCGGCAGCAGCGTGACGTCGGGGTCGATGCTCACCGAGTCTTCGATCCAGGTGGTGGCCGGGTCGACGATCGTGACGCCCGCCCGCATCCACTTCTCGCAGAGCCGCCGGTTGACCTCCCGGCCCATCGCGGCCAGCTGGACGCGGTCGTTGATGCCCTCCGCCTGCCAGGCGTCGTTGAGGACCTGGGGGTGCACGTGCCCGCCGACCGACCGGGCGTACTTGATGACGTCGGTGAGGTACAGCTCGCCCTGCGCGTTGTCCGTCGTCAGGGACGCCAGCCCGTCGCGCAGCACCTGCGCGTCGAACACGTAGATGCCGGCGTTGATCTCGCCGATCGCGACCTGCTCGGGCGTGCAGTCTTTCCGCTCGACGATCGCGGTGACCTCGCCCTCGGGGTCGCGCACGATGCGGCCGTACGAGCCGGCGTCGTCGAGGACCGTCGTGAGCACGGTCGCCGCGTCGCCGAACCGGCGGTGGGTCTCGACCAGCTCGGCGAGCGTCTCGCCGGTCAGCATGGGCACGTCGCCCATCGTCACGACGACCTCGCCGGCGACGTCGGGGATGGGCACGAGGCCGGAGCGCACCGCGTCGCCCGTGCCGTTCGGGCTGGCCTGCACGGCGATCGTCACGTCGGGAGCGAC
Source organism: uncultured Propionibacteriaceae bacterium (assembly GCA_937859105.1). GTDB lineage: Bacteria > Actinomycetota > Actinomycetes > Propionibacteriales > Propionibacteriaceae > Propioniciclava. The sequence continues at coordinate 3,027 of CALMAD010000138.1, read as the reverse complement.
CTCGGCCAGGTGTTGCTGGACCTGCTCGCGCTGGTGCCCGACCACGACGACCAGGTGCTCGGGATGGACGGCGCGGGCGGCGTCCACCGCGCAACTGACGAGCGAGCGGCCGGCGACGCGGTGCAGCAGCTTCGAGGTCTGCGACTTCATCCGGGTGCCGGCTCCGGCGGCCAACACGACGACGGCCGCGACGCCGCGCTCGCTGACGGACTGTGTGCTCATCGACTCCACTCCTTCTCGACTCTCCGCTCCCCGGGTAGGAGTCGAACCTACGTCGCTAGTCCTGATTCAAAGTCAGGCGGGCCCTGCCGGCAGACCAACCGGGGAACGGCTCCGCACGCGGAACCGGCTCGGAGTCTACCGACGCCCGATCGAACCGCGCGACCCATCGGACCGCGCGCCGTCTGTCCCTCGGACGGCCCGGTGCCCTCGGCGCCCCGGTGTCCTCGACCCGCTGTGCCCTCGACCGCGTCGCGCGTGCGTCTCCTAGGGCTTGCACACGAGGTGTGAGCAAACAACAGGGCCGATCACGTCGGCGTGAGATCGCCGGACGCCCGAGTCCACCGGACGCCCCCGGCCTCCGCCGCCCTCGCGGACGGCGCCGGGACGCACCGGGACGCGCTGGGACGCCCCGGGACGCGCGGGGCGAGGGGCCAAAGTGGCCGCACCCGCGCCGGTGGGTCAGACTAGGGGGTGTGACGAGCCCCGTCCCCCCTTCCCGTGCCCGCCGCGGCCGTGTCCGCATGCCGCGGGAACAGCGTCGTGAGCAGCTGATGGACGTGGCGCGCGGTCTGTTCGCGGAGCGGGGGCTCGACGGCACGTCGGTGGAAGAGATCGCCGGCCACGCTCAGGTGAGCAAGCCGGTCGTCTACGAGCACTTCGGCGGCAAGGAGGGCCTCTATTCGGCGGTCGTCGCCGAGGACATGCGGACCCTGCACGACGCGATCGCCGAGGCCATCTCCCGGCCGCGCACCGACCCGCGCACGCTCATCGAGCTCGGCACCCTCGCGCTGCTCGACTACATCGAGGAGAACCCCGACGGCTTCCGCATCCTGTCGCGCGACTCCAACCCGTTCCAGCCGGCGGGGTCGTTCCAGACGATCCTGTCCGCGATCGCGAGCCGTGTCGAGGGGCTGCTGGCCGCCCAGTTCGAGCGGCGCGGCTACGACCCCGAGACCGCCCCGCTGTACGCGCAGATGCTCGTCGGCCTGGTCGCGCTCGCCGGGCAGTGGTGGGTGGACGCCCGGGTGACGTCGGGCATGAACCGGCCAGAAGTCGCCGCGCACCTGGTCAACCTCGCCTGGAACGGCATGCGCAACCTGGACGTCGACCCCCGTTTGCGGCTCGAAGAGCTGCCCCACGAGGGCGAAGACGACGAGGGCGAAGACGACGGGGCGGAGGACGACGGGGACACCGGTCCCGCGTCCCCCGACGACCCCGAGCAGCGCGGGTGCTGAGCTGACGCCGGCCGACCCGCACCCGGGGAGCATCCCCGCCGCCGGCGGCGTCCTTCCCTACACGACCAAGCGCGCGCCCGGCACCGGCCCGCAGACGCGCTTCACCGCGCGGCACAGCCCGGTCGCGCTGAGCTCCACCGAGATGTCGAGGGCGGCCGCCTCGCTCGCGGCCAGGAACGCGCACGTCGGCCCCGACCCCGAGACGACGGACGCGAGCGCGCCCAACTCATCCCCCGCCGCCAGGACGCGCTCCAGGTGCGGCCGCATCGCCACGGCGGGCTCCTGCAGGTCGTTCTCGATGCACCGGGCCAACGCGACGGGGTCGCCGGCGGCGAGCGCCTCCAGCAGCCCGTCGGGGACGGCGGGCTGCTCGACCTCGCGGCCGGCGGTGAGCTCGTCGAAGCGGCGGAACACTGCGGGCGTCGGCAGCTCGAAGTCCGCGAACGCCAGCACCCAGTGGTAGGTGCCCCGGCTCAGCACCGGCACGAGCCGGTCGCCGTGGCGCGTCCCGAGCGCGGTCTGGCCGAGCAGCGCGAACGGGACGTCGGCCCCGATCTCCCCGGCCAGATCGCCGAGCTCGCCGGGCCCCACGTCGAGGTCCCACAGGACCGAGCAGGCGAGCATCGCGGCCGCGGCGTCCGCGGAACCGCCCGCCATGCCGCCCGCGACCGGGATGGCTTTTCTGATCGCGATGGACGCCCCCAGCTCTGCCGGCTCGCCGTAGCGCTCGGCGAGGAGCCGGGCGCCCCGGACGGCGAGGTTGCGGTCGTCCCACGGGACGCTGGCGCTTTGCTCGCCGGCGACCGTGATGTCGAAGCGGCCGGGCTCCGCGGGCGTCACCGTGACCTCGTCGACCAGCGACACCGCCTGGAAGACGGTGGCGAGCGGGTGATACCCGTCGTCGCCGACTGGCCCCACCTTCAGGGCCAGGTTGATCTTCCCGGCGGCGCGCACACGCACGGGGCCGGCGATCGCCGTCGGAGAGGTCATGGCGAACATTCCTACCAGGGACGCCTGCCCGCGGCCAGCCGTGCGCGAAGCCCGGGCGACGGCGCGGCGCCCGATCCGAGGACTGTCGGAGGGGCTCGATAGGCTGGGGCCGACCCCGTTCAAGGAGGACGATCATGGCCCTGACAGATTCCGGCCCGAACCCGTACACCCTCGATATCGAAGACGCGACCGTAGCCAACGAGAACTTCCGCACGACGGCGTGGACCGGTGAGCACCTGCAGCTCACCCTGATGGCCATCCCGGTGGGCGGGGAGATCGGCGGCGAGGTGCACCCCGACCACGACCAGTTCATCCGCATCGAACAGGGCACCGGCCGCGTCGAGATGGGGGCGTCGGAGGCCGAGATTTCTTTCACCGACGAGGTGACGGACGACTGGGCGATCCTCATCCCGGCGGGCAAGTGGCACAACGTCACCAACACCGGCGAGGAGCCGCTGAAGCTGTACTCGCTGTACGGGCCGCCCGACCACGTGGCCGGCACGGTGCACCCGACCAAGGCCGACGCCGACAGCGACCCGAACGAGCACTGAGGCGCCCGGCCCGGGGAGTCACCCCGAGC